>NZ_MRYB01000040.1:0-757 GCF_001921755.1 Psychrobacter sp. Rd 27.2
ACAGGTTCGAGTATTAATGTTATTAGGACTTATCTTAGATAACAAAGCTTGGGTTGATGTTTCTATATTCCGTTTAAATGATGAATTAGATTTTTCTTTTACTAGTGAAGGTGTACATAAAGAGAATAGTCCAGGATATCATCAGTTTGTATTTAAATTATTTTTATCAATAATCGAAGAGTTTCCCTCTTTTGTGCTAAAAGACCTAGGTCCAAAGTTTAACGATATAGCTTCCAAAGCACTAACATATATTACTTATATTCTAAGGCCAGATAATAATTTGCCAATAATTGGAGACACAGAGCTAAAACCTACCAGTGATGCTTATAGCAACTACTTTTCTGGAACTATAGAATATGAAGACTTCATATATTCATTGACTCAAGGTAAAAGAGGGACAGTACCCCTTAAGAACAATATAGTTTATCCAAAGTCGGGATATGCAATATTTAGGAATACTTGGGGTAGTAAGCAAGACTTTACAGATAGTATGCATTTGATATTTAAAGCAGGCTGCTTAAGCCAATATCATCACCAACAAGATGAGAATAATTTTGTTTTATACGCCTTTGGTGAGGATTGGATCATTGATTCAGGATTGTACAACTATATAAATAAAGATCCTATAAGGCACTACGCTCGTAGAAGACAAGCTCATAATATACCTATCATTTCTGATACAAGCTATGTTCATACAGACTTTAATCACAGAATGGATAATTGGTCAATATATGACTATAGTGAGGATCAGTATAAT
>NZ_MRYB01000041.1:0-749 GCF_001921755.1 Psychrobacter sp. Rd 27.2
AAAGATTTTAGTACCAACGTCACAGACGGTAGCCAAGATCTTACCTTTAATACCAACTTTACTGCGTTGGATAAAGATGGTGGCGAGGAACGAGTGCAGGTTGACGACGTCAAGGTTGAGATCAAGCCAGTTACGGATCCGATAGACAATGATGGTAAAACCACTATAGTCGATACGGATGAGGATACCAAAGTAGAAATTGAGATCGACTTAACCAACACGGCTGATGGTAATAATGTTGAGATTATTGATAATAAGCTGTATCTGCAGCTAGATGAGTCTGGTTTAACGACTGATAATGGCACTAGCGGAAAACTAATGGATGATAATGGTAACGACTTGACGCTTGTAACATTGGCAGATGGTGACGTTGCTGATATTCCAGCTGGTGATTATTATATCGTAGATGTAGGCACGCCTATTTTTTATGAACCTGCCGAAAATGAAGACGGCACGGCAACAGTTGATGTCTATGCCGCTCATAAAGAGAGTCATAATATCAGCGGACATGACAGTGGTACAAAGACTTATAAGCACAGTTATGACGTCACAGTCGAGTCGCAGCCAGACAATCTAAGTATTACTGATAAGAGTGATCAGTCAACAACCACTGCTATCGGTAGTGAAGATACCATGATTGCGATTGATTATAAGGTTGCGACTATCGATAAAGACGATACCGATGCCGCTACTGCCATCACCTTAGATAATATCCCTAATGGTTATCTGGTCTACTATACCGATACTAA
>NZ_MRYB01000042.1:0-743 GCF_001921755.1 Psychrobacter sp. Rd 27.2
TAAAAAACCATCCTAACGGTCATGAGCAGACGGTTGCTGGCTTGCAACTGATGACACTATGCTTTGTTCGTACTAAAGAGTTAAGATTTTTTGAATGGTCAGAAATTGACTATCATAAAAATGTATGGCGCATTCCAGCGCATAAAATGAAAATGCGCCAAGATCATATTATTCCTTTATCACCGCAAGCAATTGCGGTCATTGAACGTATGCGTCCCCTAACAGAGCATACAGGCTATGTGTTCTATAACTTTGAGTCAAACAAGACTTATAGTGAAGCATGGTTCAATCAGGCGCTACAGCGTATGGGTTACACAGGCGATCCCTACCCTAAGATGACTGGCCATGGTTTCAGGCAGCTTGCCAGCACAGGGCTGTATGAACTAAAGTTCTCAGAAAATGTTATTGAAATCCAGCTATCTCATCTTGATCAATCGAGTGTTAAAAACCGATACGATCTATCTGCTCACCTTGCTGAACGCCAAGTAATGATGAATCAATGGGCAAGACATATTGAGAACTTACGAACAGGTTGCGCAGTCAATTTTGGTCTATTAAGTCCTGAAGCATTAAATAATGTCATGACAGAAAGAGGTAGGCAGGAAATGCAAATTGTGGCATACGAAAAAGAGACTCTAATTCGCTATTTAAAATCAAAAGGGGTATCGCAAGAGGTACTAGCCAAACTTGCCGAGCAGCTTTAACAACAGCATTTAACAACAAGACGCGCCAGCCTAAAGGCA
>NZ_MRYB01000043.1:0-737 GCF_001921755.1 Psychrobacter sp. Rd 27.2
TCATAAGTTAGTTTATAATCAGGCTTACTCTGTAGTAATTGGTGATTATGTGAGTAAACAAGAGGGTTATCGTTTTAGTGAGAGCTCAGATATTACTATGAAAGGATTAAAAACTGAAAAAACAGCCATACCAAGTTTAGGTAAAGCAACTTATTCAGGTAAGGCCTTTATGGGTGATAATTATTTTCAGTCAGGCAGTCTAGGCTACGAAGGTAGTCTCAATTACGATGTAAACTTTAAAGACAGAACAGGTTCTGGTTCAATTACTGGTCTAGGGGACACCGTTGAGTTGCAACAAGGTACTATCTCAGGCACAGGGATCTCTGCTATTGCTCAGCAAGGTTATAAAAAAGGAAGTTATCTACTAGATTTTTATGGTAAAAAGGCAGAAGAGATTGCTGGTAAAGTCAAATTTGATGGCAAAGATGTCATTGGCTTTGGTGGCACACGAGGTGAAATTGCTGAATAAAAGAAAGCAAATTTAGCAATAAATATATAAATGAAACCGTTTGAAGTATTTATTATATATTTCAAACGGTTTTTTTCGTCATATCGGTGAAAGTTAATGAAAAAAAAACTATACATAGTATGTTGTACTATTTTTTCCGTATCAGCAGTCGCTCAGGGCACCCCATTATCCTCAACTGTCTTCTTTGAAAAACCGCCTCAAATACAACCTGATCTGCTATTAAATCAACCGAATATTGAAACATCGGCTTCTGTACCAACAACAGTCG
>NZ_MRYB01000044.1:0-697 GCF_001921755.1 Psychrobacter sp. Rd 27.2
TCAACGTAATATACTGGCAATGCACGCAAGTATAGCCCAGTACCCATTCCTGTTTTTAATTGCGGTATAAGCGCAACCAGTAATTTTAGATCATCAGCACTTAAGTTATCAATAACCTCTAACATCTCAATGAGAGCGAAAAATAAAGTCTCTTGCCAGCTATCTGCAATCTTATCTGTACTGCTAGCAGATGACATTGTCATGCCTTTAGCGATTTCGGTATGAAGGTAGCTTAGTTTTTTTTGCCAGTCTTTAAGCTGCTGGCGTGCCGATGCGCCTAATATTTCAGACAGTGCTTGAATATTAGGAATAGTTAAAGTGATAGGAAGGGTCTGTTCAGAAAAATGTCGAAAGCTATTATGCTGCCATTGCACCATATCAGCGAAAGCAAAATTACGCCACGCTTGCACAAATTCGTGGAAATGCAGTGTATGGTTGAGTAATTCATTACCTGTTTTGGGAGGCTTTAGGCTTATGACAATAGGGAAGGCTCTTTCATTTTTTAAACGGGCTTTAAGGCGTGGTAGATTGTCCCACTCTCGCTTTTTTAGTTGTGTGATGACTGCTGCAGGCATCAAACCCCAATTTGGTGTTTCTGTAGTTATCATCTCTTTAGTCATGAAGCTCAATACCTAATTCTGCAATTTCTTGGTTGTCTTGGGAGAACTGTTCAAGCTTATTCTTTGCCAGGATGTTA
>NZ_MRYB01000045.1:0-689 GCF_001921755.1 Psychrobacter sp. Rd 27.2
AGTAAGTGAGGCGTTTTTTTCAGAGTCATAATCATCTTTTTGATTGACGTTTGAAAAGGTAGTCCCCGGCAACCCATGTATTTTTTCCATCAGATTGCCAATCAATCTTTCAATATGGCCTCCAAACTCGGGTCTAGCTACAGGTCTAAATTCTATATCTATACCGTGAAAAGCACATGATTTGCGCAAGCTCTCAGCTCTGAAATCAGAACCATTATCAACATGGATTTTTCTTGGAAAACCAAATACGTCCCAAGTTGCATTCGTTAATCCAAATTCTAATAAGATATCTGTTTTTGGTAAAATACTTCGAGATAGGCACATACCTACAGAAGTAACAGAAGGTGCATCGAGTGAGATGTAGTACCCAGTTACCATACGACTATAAACATCAATGGCAAGAGTAATAAACGGTCTACCGATAGGCTTTCTATACCTATCATCTACTAAGATAATATCTACGGGTGTGTGGTCAATCTGAATAACACTTAGCGGATAGTCAGCATCAGGAAATTTGCCAGCTTTAGGAGTAAATTTGTTTTTGGCTTTCTCACGATAGCCTCTGCCTCGCAATAAGGCTTTTTCACTAATTCTTTTTATTCTAGTTCTAATAGCTTTTTTACTTGGCTTGTCAATATCAAGTTTATAACAGCGCTTAAATACTTCTCGAATAGTTGCCTCAACGGATG
>NZ_MRYB01000046.1:0-682 GCF_001921755.1 Psychrobacter sp. Rd 27.2
ATAACTTCTTTCAATAGTGTCATAGTGACTATTTACTTCTACACCAACGTTTTTAATGTTTTCTATCATGCCAAACCTCCGTCTTTTCACTATGTACATCGTTCCATATGTCAAAACCAATCCTACGATGCGCCATAAGGTGCCAGATTAAACGATGCCCTTGTTTGCGATAAATACTGCCTTTAAAGTATCTTTCTAGAAGGTATTCGACGTTGGTATTGCCTCGTAATTCTATATCTTGTAAAAGGGCGTTTACCTCTTGCTCATTCACAGCAAGGTTTCTATATCTCATAAGGAAGTTGATATTATCTAGAGCAAGGTGTCTAATCCTATCCTCATCATAAATAGTAAATCTAAACCCTTGTTCTTTACAAAATTTTATCGCTGCTTTCCATTTATCAGACCAGTCTCGCCAATTGGCTTGCCATTCTTCTTTTGGTTTGACTTCTACTAATAACGATGGTCCTGACCTCGATTTTATCTGTATAAAAAAGTCTGGCGTATAAGTGTAATTACGACCGTTCTTCTTGAAGGGAATAGAGATAGGCTGCGATACAATATCTAATACATCCTCTGTGAAGGTATAGTAGGTTAAAAAGTCGCGCTCTAATGAGGATTCGAAAGGTACATTTGAGTCTTTAAATGTCACATGTCCTGAGATACTTCTACGAGTTGGTTTTAT
>NZ_MRYB01000047.1:0-675 GCF_001921755.1 Psychrobacter sp. Rd 27.2
CAGATTCTGTAACCAAATTGAGCATACTGCCGAGACCTGCAATCGAGGCAAAAATAAAAAAGTGACCATAGCCAAATAAAAACAAATCATGACGGCGACGTTCTTTGTTTAAAATCCTATCAAAGGGTACGATAAAATATAGCCACCATAACGAAAACACCAAGGCCACCAAACTTGAGCCTAAAAATATGATGGAGCTGGCGGCTGATGCTGAATGGGTCAAAAAGTATTGAATGGTATTGCTAACCCCGACCACGCCCTCGCCCAATACGATGATGGTAAGCAAGCCATAACGCTCGGCAATGTGCCCAGGATGCCAGTTATCAAACTGCTCTGAGCGCGCCCAGACTGGCATCAGTAGCTCTGCTAGGATGAATAAAAACAAAGCAGGCGTCTGTAGAGACGCGGGCAAAAACAGCCAACTTATCCATAAGGCTTGTAAGCCTAGCAAGCCCACCATACTACGCCAAGCGACTTTTTGATGACCTGGTACTTGCCGATAAACGCGCCACCACTGGCTACAGCTCGCCAGCCGCATAATAGCGTACCCTGTCACCCCAATCCATGTCAGCCCTTGCTCATAAAATTGATGAATATTGGCTGCTATCATTAGTGAGCCAAACATCTGAAACATCACGGATATGCGATAAAACCAGTCGTCAGGGTCGTATCCCG
>NZ_MRYB01000048.1:0-669 GCF_001921755.1 Psychrobacter sp. Rd 27.2
ATATCATAACGATTTGGTTTGTCAAGCTTTTTTATCTAATTTGTTTCTCAAGGTTCGCTGCGTTGTTACTATGTAATCTACCCTAGTAATGCTTAGCTCGTCCTGATGAGGTGCGTATTATAGACGCTTTACTTGGTAAGTCAAGGATTAAATTATTTTATTTTAAATTAATTTAGTAGGCTGGATAGTTACTTAATAGCTAAGCTATTAATATATTAGTTAGTGGTAAACCACTTTCTAATCCGTCTTCCCTTTCGACTGGGTGGCATTATACGCGTATTTGGGTAGGGGTCAAGGGGTGTTTAATCTTTTATTTAAAATAAATCATAACTCATTGAAATATATAAGTTAAAAACTCAAATTATACTAAGTCTTTAAAACCACAACTACAACCATACTCTATATACTCGGTAAATGAAGCTTGCAAACATTAATATTCCCATCGTCTGGGCATACTTTCAATAATAAAAGCTTGTCTATAAGATAGTAGTTTAGAAGACGATTATTTTCAAAGCAATTGGGATCCAATTTAAAGACTATTTAAGATCGCTGAGAGATATGAAAGATAAAAACAACCTCTAAACAATCAGATAAAAAAGCCCCCAACACATAAGTGTCGGGGGCTTTTAGGAATAGGGAGCTGACGATGACCTACTCTCACATGGCCGG
>NZ_MRYB01000049.1:0-664 GCF_001921755.1 Psychrobacter sp. Rd 27.2
CGCACTCGATGCCGCTGAGCCAGAGCTCACCGCACGATTCGATGACTTACCACGGGCTTTGGCATATTCGGCAACTGCCATAAAGCAGCCAAGCGAGCGATTCCAGATAACTTTATAATTACGGTTCATGATGTACTTCCCTTACTATCAATTAAGCATTTTCTATAATGGCAAAATTTATATCTTTAATGCAATATAATCAGATAATTTCACGCTTTATATAGACACACTCATAAAATATAAAAAATTTTATAAGCCGGTTTTATTACAGAGCTACTCTCTTATAAAACATAATAATACACATGTACACATAGTCAACTTTATTATAGTATTTAATGATAGTTTAAATAAATTCACTTATATTAATATATTAATTCTTAAATAAGAATATATAATGTATTTACTTTTTCCCTTAAAGAAATTAGGGTATTTATTATTTTTGTGGTTTTTATGCTGTCGTCTATGTTCTTGATTACACATGAGCCAATACAGCACTATAGGTCATAAACATGACAGTTTGAAGTCACAGATCTTCGTCAAGCCTTATACCGTACCTACCTTGTTATGCTTTCTACATTATAGGATGGTTATACCTATAATTAGCTATGGTTGATTGGCAGTATTTGATTCGATAACATAGGCTTAAAATTAACTTTTATCTGAC
>NZ_MRYB01000005.1:0-186392 GCF_001921755.1 Psychrobacter sp. Rd 27.2
CTCAGAAGTGAAACATCGTTGCGCCAATGGTAGTGTGGCTCCGGCCATGTGAGAGTAGGTCATCGTCAGCTCCCTATTCCTAAAAAGCCCCCTTCTACGTGAGTAGAAGGGGGCTTTTTTTTGCGTGGGGATTTATTATTTTAATGGTATTATTACAGATCAAGGGTTATATACTTTTCTAGGGATAATTTTAATGTCTTCTATTTTATTGGATAACGCAACAATCTCAAGCGTGCAACGGGCACTGGGGAAAGCTCCAACTAAAGAACCAGCTTTACTTGATATCGAACATGTTGCTCTTGAACGCTTTAGTGAGGCTTTTTTATTAAGTGATAACATAGTTGTTCCAGATACCTATAAAGCATCTTTAACATCTGCTAGAAAAAAAATGTTATCTGATCCTGTGTTTTCTTTTAAAACTGTTCTTAAAGAAGAAGATAATGACTTATTGACTATTTCTAAGTCCCTTTCTGAAGCATGGACTACAGCATTTAAGAGTGGATCTGACAGAAGTTTATTTTCTCAATATTTCGAACAAGCTAATGCTTTTAGTAAATTCATCTGGGAGCATTCGAGTTCGGAATTTTATTTAGTTTTTCGGACTATGGGTATTGAAAAAGAGAACCCTTTAATTGAGGCTTTTTTAGCGAGTCCAGCTGATTATAAGCTAGGTGAAGGTTTTGAAATTCATGGTATTGACGGAAGACCTGTCAGCTGGAGAAAGTTATCACCACACGTTAAGAGAATGCTTTCAGTTATGGCGTGGTTAGGAACTCAGTATATATGGCACCAAGTATATGCTGCAAAACTAAACTTGACCTACATGTCCCATCCACTAAGAGATTTTTTTTCGTATGACTTCCTTGATCGTCTGAATTCTGGCTCAAACAACTCTACTGATTTTGCTAAATCTTTCAATGTCGGTATGAAGGGGTTTAAAAAGAGTATGCTTCAAACATATAGCGACTTAGATTTAGTTCCTAGCTCAGACGAACTTCAGCTTCCTAATTTCATACCTATGCTAGTGAAAGAATGTACTGATGGACAAGAATATCTCGAAGCACTTTCTTATTATCGGAGCAATTCAGAAGTGCAGGAAATACGAGAGAGAATTACTGAAATAGAAAGAGATATGGAACAAGGACGATATCAGAAGCATTCTAAAATGGTTAGTGAAATCATGTCTGTTGGAGATAACCTTTTAAAGTCTAAAGGTGTAGATCTTAGATTTATAAAGTTAGCTCCTCCAACGAAAATTCTTGGTATTTCAGTTTCTGGAGATGATGCTGTAAAGCTTCCAATTCCTTCTTACTTATATAAACAATATTTTGTTGGAAGGAGGTATCGTTCATTCGTGAGAAAGATTATGAATGAGTTGTCAATGCCTTCACAATATGGTGTTTTAAAAGATCGCCTAAATGGATATGCTTGGATTGAAGAAGATCAAATGCCTAAATTCTATTTAAAACAAGATCAAATGCCTTCTTTATTCCATAAGCCATTTACTAAATCTGCTTTATAAAAGTGGTAAGAAATACTATCAACTACCATAGCTTTATTATACAAATAAAGTATATTATTTAGATGAAGGAAGATATTTTTTAAATATATATTTAATATTGATAACTATATAAGGGAACCCTATGACAACTTCAAAAATAACCTATCAAGGTGACTTGCGTACTAGCGCTATTCATTTGCAATCAAACAATGAAATTATTACTGATGCGCCGACTGATAATCAAGGCAAGGGTGAAGCTTTTTCACCAACTGATTTGTTAGCGACGAGCTTGGCAAGCTGTATGCTAACGATCATTGGGATTAAAGCTCGTGATATGGAGATTGATATCACCGGTACTACCGCTGAGGTGACCAAAGTGATGACAGCTGATCCAAGACGCGTCAGTGAAATACATGTCGCGATCACTTTTAATCGGCAGCTAGATGAGAAAACGCAAAAGATATTTTATAACACAGCGCTGACTTGTCCAGTTGCGAAAAGCATCCATCCTGATATCATGCAAAAGGTGACTATTTATTCTAAGAACTGATATATTTTATAATGGTGATTAATATGGCTACTAAAACCTTACTTATCGTCGCGCATGCGCCATCACCGAATACTAAGAAGTTGGCGCAAGCGGCCTACGATGGCGCTAATCATCCCGATATAGATATCAACGTCATACTTAAATCTCCTCAAGATACGCAGCCTGAAGATATACTCGCAGCGGATGCATTATTATTAGGCACGACTGAGAACTTGGCGTATATGGCAGGATTGACCAAGGATTTCTTTGATCGTTGTTATTATCCAGTACTAGAAAAAAAACAGGGTATGCCGTTTGCGTTATATATTCGCGCAGGACACGATGGCACAGGGACTAAAAATGCGATGAAAACGATTACGACGGGGCTGCGCTGGGAGTGGATACAAGAAGCGCTGATTTTACAAGGTGATTGGCAAGAGGCGTTCACTGAGCAAGTCGAAGAGCTGGCAATGACATTGGCAGCAGGCATTGAAGCAGGTATCTATTAGGTCGTTGTGGTGGGTTATTATTGCTTATCTTCGTTATTGATATCTGTACTTGATGAAAACAGCATTATAAGGATGGCCATAGTGTTTAATAGTGATTCTGATAATACGCAATCGATTGCTCCAGCTGGAGCGCCATTTTCGCAAGCGTGTGAAAATAATAAAGCGCCTATCTTAAACGTACTACAAAAAGAGCTACAAGAGCATACTCATGTCTTAGAAGTCGGCTCAGGTACCGGTCAGCACAGCGTTTACTTTGCACCAAGCTTGCCACACCTACAATGGCAAACCAGCGATGTAACTGATAATCATCAGGTGATACAAGCTTGGCATAATGCCTATCCCGCATCAAACCTGTATGCACCGTTGGCTTTTAATTTGTTAACAGATTCTATTCCAAAAACTAATACTGGCGAACCTTATGACGCTGTATTTACCGCTAACACCTTACATATTATCGCTTGGCCTTTGGTTGAGAGGTTATTTGAGTTGGTCGGGGCAGCATTACCGTTAGACGGCAAGCTGATTGTTTACGGGCCATTTAATGAAAACGGACGCTATACCAGTGCAAGTAACTAGCAGTTTGATAGCAGTTTGCGCCAGCGTGATGCTGGTAGCGGTATCCGGCATAAAGAAGATATCATTGCTTTAGCCAACGCCCACCATTTAACATTAATGACTCAATATCAGATGCCAGCGAACAACCAAATTTTGGTTTTTCAAAAAATAACCGCTAACTAAGTCAGCGGTTATTTGCGTTTTAATATCAGTATCAAGTTCTAACCAGTATTACGTAGTCCTGCTGCAAGGGCATTGATACTGCGAATCAGGGGATCTTCTACCGCCAGTTTGTCGGTACTTTTAGCATCATTATCATCAGGTTGGCGCATGCGTTTGAGCAGCTCGATTTGGATATAGTTGATCGGGTCTAAGTAAGCATTGCGCCATTGTAAAGATGCTGCCAGCTCTTGCTGCGTGGACAATAATGAGGTTTGCTCGAGCAGGGAGTTTAGGCCAGAGTGAGTAAGCGCGTGCTCGTGCTCGACAGCCTGCATGACTTGTGTGCGTAAGTGCTCGTCTTTGCACAGCAGGCTGTAGGCGTGGGCGATATTCATCTCCGATTTGGTAAAGGCCATTTCGATATTGCTGATAAATGCACTAAAAAACGGCCAGTTTTTATTCATCTCTTTCATCAATCCTTCGTTTTGTTTGACACTCTCTAATGCCGTGCCCACGCCATACCATGCAGGAAGAGTAAAGCGGGCCAATGACCAGCCAAACACCCAAGGTATCGCCCGAATCGTTGATTTGCTTGGCAAGCCTTTTTTGCGGTGGGCAGGGCGCGAGCCGATATTTAGCAAAGAGATCTCTTGTACAGGCGTGGCCTCGGAGTAAAACTGATAAAAGCCTTCTGTATTATCCGTCAGTGCTCGATATTGCTGCTCGCCTGCATCGGCCAAATCTGCAAACAGTGCTTCATAGCTATCGAGCTGGGCCGGCTGCGCTACAAAGCGTGATGAGCTGGCTTTTAGCGCGCCTGTGATGCCCATGGTTAGCTCAAACACTGCTGTATCTGGGTTGGCGTATTTGGCATAGAGCACTTCGCCTTGTTCGGTAAACTTGATTTGTCCGTTTAATGTACCAGCAGGCTGAGCGGCGATGGCCTGATGAGTTGAGCCGCCGCCGCGACTGACAGAGCCGCCGCGGCCATGAAACAGACGGGTGCTAATGCCGTATTGGTTGGCAATACGTGTGATGGTCTGCTGGGCGCTATACAGCTGCCAAGCCGAGGTAATAATGCCGCCGTCTTTAGAAGAGTCGGAGTAGCCCAGCATAATCTCTTGAATATTGCCTGAGTGCTCAAGTAGCTCGCGATACAGTGGGTTATCCAGCACCGTTGGCATGATTTTATCGATGTTTTTAAGGTCTTCGATGGTTTCAAACAATGGTGCTACCGGCAAGGCGGCAAATAAGTGTCCGTCGTCATCGATACCAGACAAACCCGCAAAACGCATCAGCAGCAGTACTTCTAGCAGCTGACTGGCGTTATTGGTCATTGAGATCACGTAGCTGCCAAAGGTATCGTCGCCGACCAGTTTGCGCAGTTTGGCCACCGACTGCATCAATGCCAGCTGCTCACGGGTTTGCTCGCTTAAATTATCGGTATAAATCAGTGGCGTGCCTGGTTTTTGTAGTAGGCGGGTCAGCCACTCTTGGCGCTCTGCTTCGCTTAGCACCTTGTAATCGGGCAAGTTGGAGGCATTGGCAAAAATATCGGCAATGACCTCGCCATGATAGCCTGAGTCTTGGCGAATATCGAGCGCGGCCAGATGAAAGCCGCAGGTTTTGACCAAGCGGATGGTATCTAGCAGTAGCCCTTCGGCATGGGCGCTATCATGCGTATTGACGCTCTTGCGGATAAGGCGTAAGTCATCTAACAGTGCGGCCGGCGATAAGTACGCGTCTTTTGCTGCATTGTCGTCTGTGCCTTGGCTTTGGATATACTGGTTGGTGGCTTTTATTTTGGCAAGGATGAGTGATAACAATCTACGGTATGGTTCATGATTGTAGTCATCAGGGTTATAACAAAACACTTGCTGATCCAGCTCGCTGTAGTCTTGGATGCGCTCATAAATCTCGGGCACGATGGTGACGATGCTATCGCTATGAATCAGCTCGCGGCGCAGCTTTCGGATCAATACTTGGTAATGGCGCAGCACGGTATTGGCATGCATCAACACGGCCATTTCTGTGGTCTCATGAGTGACGAAGGGATTGCCGTCTCTATCGCCGCCGATCCAAGAGCCAAAATTGACAAAAGCGGGCAGCGCATAGTCACTAAGCTCTGGATAAATCTCTACGATTGCGTCTTTGATATTGCGATAGACTTTCGGTATGGCGGTAAAAAGACTGGCATCAAAATAATGCAGACCATTATTAATCTCATCATAGACCAAGGGTTTACGAGTCCGCACCTCATCTGATGACCATAGTAGATCAATGGTTTCCGCGGTTTTTTGTTTGGCCTGCCCAAAGGCGAGACTGCCCTCAGGATAGACACCCATGGCATCGGTGTGCTCATATAGCGTTTGCAAGATATTCATCGTCGTACGGCGACGCGCCTCGGTAGGGTGCGCGGTAAAGACAGGGATAAATTTTAGCTGATCAATGAGCTCTTTGATTTGTTCAGGTTCGATCTGCCGCTCGCGGCATTCTGATAAAGTGCGACGAAAAGAGCCTTCCCAGCTTTGGTTAGACTCCGCGCGCATCACTCGCCGCTGCTCACGTAAGTAGTTTTCTTCGGTCAAATTTGCCAAAAAAAAGTAAATAGAAAACGCGCGAATGACATTTTTTAGTGTTTGATTGTCTAGCGAGGCGATGAGCTCGATAAGTTGCTTTTTTTGTCCGTCGTTATGCTCGCGGCGCTCTTGGATAAAACCTTGGCGCAAGGTCTCGATGGTATCTAAGGTTTGTTGCCCAGATTGGCGAGAGATGGCTTCGCCTAAAAACGATCCTAATAAACGAATGCGCGCACGCAATACGTCGTTATCTAATAACATAACTGTCTTCCTTGTCTATAACTAGGGAATATATCCAATAAAGCTTGGATATGGCTATTTTCCTTACTCAACGAACAATACGCCCTAGACGGATGAATAAAGACGGCCCGTAAATACAGTTACGAACCGCCTTATACAAAGTGATACACCAAGCCTTTTATGATGGCTATAAGCGATGGTTATAAAAATTTTGCTTGATCAGAACTCGCCGCTAGTGTTTGCCACAGCTTTGATGCTGGCTGACTTTATTTTATGGCTGTCCTTATAATTTAACTGATAATAGGCACGAACGCTATCGATATTCTTGAGGCAAAAAATCTAAAGAGCGCTGCCATGAGCGTTAAGGACTTAGCAATATATTTGATGATAGTAATGTGCTAATAGTTTGGGTCATTGGTTTAACCAAAAATCAACAAGCTTCACGATATATGTGACATAAATCGCGAAGTTTTTATGTAAGATGAGTGATGAGCACTATGATTGGCATTGCTAGTGATTGGCAATGCCCGCCGTAATAGCAGTGAAAGAGCAACAATAAAAAGTTAGATAATCAACCGCCGCGTAACTCATAAAACATGAAGCGACAGCCGAAGTCACTATATAGATACAAGGATATAAATACTGGGTTTACGCGCTTTGGATAGTCTCATCAGAGGCCATTTCATTCATCAGCTAGGATATATTATGAAAAAGCATCTTGATCATACTGACCCCGCAAAAGACATGAACCCAACTCGCGGCAATGGCGGCGAGACTCACCAACGTGCAGACGATGACACAAAAGCGCTCACCACGCAGCAAGGCGTTGCGATTTCTGATAACCAAAACTCATTAAAAGCTGGCGCACGTGGGCCAACTTTGCTAGAAGATTTTGTCCTGCGTGAAAAGATTCATCATTTTGACCATGAGCGTATCCCTGAGCGTATCGTCCATGCACGTGGTAGCGCCGCACATGGTTATTTTGAGTTGACAGAATCGTTAGAAGAATACACGACCGCCAAAATTCTTACAGAAACAGGGAAGCAGACACCTTTATTTACTCGTTTTTCGACCGTGGCTGGCAATAAAGGCTCAAAAGATACGCCTCGCGATGTCCGCGGCTTTGCGGTCAAGATTTATACCGAAGAAGGTAACTGGGATATCGTTGGTAATAATATGCCGATTTTCTTTATTCAAGATGCCATGAAATTCCCAGATCTGGTGCATGCAGTCAAGCCGGAGCCTGATCGCGGCTTTCCGCAGGCAGCATCTGCTCATGATACCTTTTGGGACTTTGTGTCGTTAAGTCCTGAGACCATGCACAATGTCATTTGGCTGATGAGTGATCGAGCGCTCCCGCGTAGCTTTAGCATGATGGAAGGCTTTGGCATTCATAGTTATCGTTTGATTAACAAAGACGGAAAAAGTACCTTTGTACGTTTTCATTGGAAGCCAGTAGCAGGTGTACAGTCGCTTACTTGGGATGAAGCGGTAAAAATATCTGGTGCTGATCCTGATTATAACCGCCGTGACATGTATGAAGCGATTGAAAACGGTATGTATTTTGAGTGGGAGTTTGGTGTTCAGTTATTTACTGAAGAAGAAGCCAATGAGTTTCCATTTGACCATCTAGATGCGACCAAGCTGATTCCAGAAGAGACGGTGCCTGTGAAAATCATCGGTAAAATGGTCTTGAACCGTAACCCTGATAACTTTTTTGCAGAAACGGAGCAAGTAGCATTTTGTCCGTCACATCTGCCGGCTGGTATCGATTTTAGTAATGATCCTTTACTGCAAGGTCGTCTATTTAGTTATCTTGACACCCAGCTGTCGCGTTTGGGGTCGCCAAACTTTGCGCAAATCCCTATTAACGCGCCAAAATGTCCGTTTGCCAATAATCAGCAAGACGGCCACATGCAAATGCAAGTACCCAAGACGCGTACCCTCTATGAACCACAAAGTCTGGATTTAGATCGTCCACGTGAAAGCGTCAAAAAAGGCTTTGAGTCGTATGCAGAGCGCTTAGATGATAATGTAAAAGGCCGTATTCGCGCAGAGAGCTTTGCAGACCACTATAGCCAGCCGCGCATGTTCTACCGTAGTCAAACCCCAGCTGAGCAGGCACATATTGCGACGGCCTACGCATTTGAGCTGGGTAAAGTAGATACTCCTCATGTACGTACCCGTATGCTCAGCCACCTGCTGCATATCGATGAAGATTTGGCCAAGCGCGTGGCAACTGCCTTGGGTATGGAGTTGCCAGAGCCTGCTGATGCGGCAGCGCCTGTACAAGACATGGCGACATCAGAGGCTGTGCAGACCATTGGCCGTACGCCTAAGAGCTTAAAAGGGCGATTGGTGGGTATCTTGGTCGCCGAAGGCTCTAAGCATAGCGAGATTAAAAAGTTCGAAGATGCGGTCAATGCTCAGGGCGGGATGGTAAAAATCGTTGCGCCGAGTAAAGAAGTGAAACTAGATGATGGTACTCGCATACAAGCTGAAGAGCGTGTAGCAGGGGCGCCTTCGGTATTTTTTGATGCGGTGGTCAGTATCATCATGCCAGAGCAAGCCAAGAAACTAGCAAAAGACAGCTCGACCTTAGATTGGTTTACTGATGCTTATGTACATTGCAAAGCTATTGCCTACTGCGGAGCGACTGAAGAATTCATCTTAAGTAAGCTACCAGTAGAAAAAGACAGCTTTGTCACGCCTCTTGCTGACTTAGATGCCTTTATCGAAAACGCCAAGTCGCGTCTGTGGGAGCGTGAGCCAAAGGTTCGTGACCTTGCATAGTTGACTGATACGGTATCAGTTTTTATCTTCAAACGCTTTATCTTAAACTCAGCCTAGGTGCTGAGTTTTTGCCTTTTTAGGGCTGGGTGCGGCAGTGTATGATTTAAAGCTGACATAAGGTGAACTATTTATAGTCACAAGCGTTCACTCAAAGTCATTTTTTTAGCCATAATGAACGTTATACTAAATAGCAAATGGATTTAATAAATGCTCATGGCATTGAATCATGGGTCAGGGAAAAGATAATAATGAGCTTATGTGAGATTGTACGTTTAGAAGGCTATATCCAAAGTACCTATCTTGCGGTATATCCAGACAAGATCATGCTGTTGGATGGTGGCTGTCGTCCTGATGTGGCATTGGTGCTTGATTATATAAAAACGACGCTACAACGCCCGCTAACGGATCTAAAGGTGGTGATGGTCACACATATGCACCCTGATCATGCTGGCGGTGCTCTGCAGTTTAAAAAACAGACAGGCTGCCTGATCGTATCAGCAGACAAAAAAACTCAGTGGTATGGCGGTATCGGCGGGCGAGCCATGCATGTCATCGATATGAATTTGGCGCATTATGTGGCGAGACGGCAAGGACGCTCGGCCAAAAATCTTTATTACCCGGCACATCTGAATCCTGATGTGATGGTAAAAGATGGCGACTGCGTGCCTGAGTTTGATGAGTGGCAAGTGCTTGAAACGCCAGGGCATACAGATCGTGACTTATCGTTATTTCATCTGCCAAGTCGGCAAATATATACAGCAGACTTGATTATCAAGCTGCGTCACAAGTTCGTCGCGCCATTTCCTATTTATGATCCAAAACTCTATATCCAGTCGCTGCAAAAAATCAAAGCGTTAAAGCCCTCGGTGGTGATGATGGCGCATGGCCGCGAGCTGGCGATAGACGACGCCACTTTTGATATGCTCATCACGCAGGCACCCAAGCATCCGCGTACCATCAAAGACACCATCAAACATAAGCTGCTATGGCGCAAAGACGCTGACTTTACTGTCTTTTCGCGTCGCCGTAAATCCAAACGATAGCGCTAACAGGCACGCAAAAAAAAGCCCCGTCACTATTAAGTTAGTGATGGGGCTTTTCAAATATGGTGGGCCGACCGCGACTCGAACGCGGGACCAATTGATTAAAAGTCAACTGCTCTACCAACTGAGCTATCGGCCCTGAGAGACGTTAAAAAATTGCACTGCAATTTTAGTCTCGCAAGAGAAAATTCTTTAAATAGAATTTTCTAAAAAATCGACACCTTACTGATGTCTAATTAAGTGTTTTATCAGAGCGCAAGAGAATTTACATTTTCGTAAATTCTAAGAAACTCGATATCAACACTAGGTTTGCATGTTACTGCAAGAGAAAATTCTTTAAATAGAATTTTATAACATTTATGCATATAATCAATGTATCTGACGCTATGCAAGAATAATTTTCTTAAAAGAAAACTATATAAATCTAAACATCCTAATGATGTTTTTTACTCATTTATCACTACCGGATAGGGGAGAATGATAAACAAGCATCAAACTAAATATGGTGGGCCGACCGCGACTCGAACGCGGGACCAATTGATTAAAAGTCAACTGCTCTACCAACTGAGCTATCGGCCCTGAGCGAGGATAAAATGAAGTACTACTTCATCCGAGCGCAAGAGAATTTACATTTTCGTAAATTCTAAGAAACTCGATATCAACACTAGGTTTGCATATTACTGCAAGAGAAAATCCTTTAAATAGAATTTTCTATCAAGCTTATTATCTGAGTATATCGTATTATCAATATTAGCAGAGACAGTAAGCTTGGTTTCTCGTTTAGAAAGTTTGTATCCCTAAACGTGAGAGCACATTATATATATTATTATGACAATTACAACCCCACATGATAAAAAAAGTGCAAATCTAGCAGGATTTTTTAGTTTTTTTGCCATTTTTATCATTTTTGCTCTTTTTGACCGTGTGTGTTTGGTCAATGCGTCATTCTGTGTCGCGATTAGTCTCGAGACAGTGCGTCAACGGGATCGAGTTTGGCCGCATTACGGGCTGGCAAAAAGCCAAATACAATCCCAATGAGCGTCGAGCAAACAAAAGCTGCGATAATAGAGGTCGGTGAGTAGATGACTTTAAAGCTATCGCCGCCGATGCGGTTGATCAGCTCACCGATGGCAAATGCCAAGCCAATACCCAGTAGTCCTCCTAAAATACAAACCAAAACAGCCTCTATCAAAAACTGCTGCATGATATCGCTTTGCCGTGCCCCAACCGCCATACGCACCCCAATCTCGTTGGTACGTTCGGTCACAGACACCAGCATGATATTCATCACCCCAATACCGCCGACGATCAGTGAGATAACCGCCACTGAGGAGATGAGCAGCGTCATCGTCCCTGTCGTGGCCTCGATGGTCTGGCGAATAGAGTCAGAGTTACGAATCTGAAAGTCCGCCTGACCGTGACGGCCTTCTATCAGCTCGTAGATAGCAGACTCGGCGACACTAGATGAGACACTGTCATCGAGTAATGCCACAAAACGATCGATATAAGCGCCGCCCGTAACACGGGATATGACGGTGGTATAGGGCATATATATGGTGGGTGTGGTGATATCAGGGCCAAATCCGCCATCGTTCTCTGCCAGTACACCGATCACCCGCCCTGGTACGCTGCCGATTAGTATGACCTCACCGATAGGGTTGTCGATATCGGCAAAAAAAGCCTGCTTGGCATTGTCGTCGATGATGATGTCCTGACTGCGCAGACTGATACTTTGTGCATCAAAGCCTTGACCTTGTACCAGTGTTTCGCCTGTGACTTTTAGATAGTCTTCGCCAATCCCATTAACCGTTGCGTCTTCTTGTACACTGCGGTAACGAACGCTAGAGGTGCTATTTACTTGCGGACTGACGCTAATGACGTAAGGTTGATTGCCCACAGCTTGCGCATCTTCAGGGGTCAGGTTGTCGTCATTATACCGGCGGCGCGGATCGCCTCTGGGGTAGCCGTCATTGACAGTAATGGTGTTGGTGCCCAGTGAGCTGATGTTGGCAAGTATCTGCTGCTGCGAGCCTTGGCCGAGGCCGACGATAGAGACCACTGCCGCGATGCCGATGATGATGCCCAACATGGTAAGCAGGGTACGCATTTTGTGCGCACGCATGGCGAGCAAGGACATTTTAAAAGCTTCAAGCAAGCGATCAAGAAAGCTTGCCAAGGCGCTTTTGCGGTGGCTACCCAGAATAGGAGCTGGCTGCTGGGTGGTTGGCTGATAATGCTCGGTTTTATAATCTGCAATGATATGGCCGTCTTTTAGCTCAATGACACGCTCGGCTTGCTCGGCAAGATGCGGATCGTGGGTGACCATGATGATGGTATGACCCTGAGCATTGAGGTCATGCAAAATCTCCATCACATCATCGCCGGACTTGCTATCGAGTGCGCCTGTCGGCTCATCGGCCAAAATCACATCACCACCGTTCATCAAGGCTCGAGCGACAGAGACGCGCTGCTGCTGACCGCCTGAGAGCTGATTAGGACGGTTGTCGACTTTATTGCCTAGTCCAAGATCAGTGAGCAGCGCCTCTGCCCGTGTCATGCGTGCACTCGTATCCATGCCTGCATAGACGGCAGGGACAGCGACATTATCACGGGCGCTGATATCGCCTAGCAGATGATAGCGCTGAAAGATAAAGCCGAAGTGTTCACGGCGCAGCTCGGCCAGCTCGTCAGCATCAAGCTGGTTGGCTGATTGTCCATAAATCTTATAGTCTCCCGCTGTCGCTTGGTCCAAGCAGCCCAAGATATTCATCAACGTCGACTTGCCAGAGCCAGACTGACCGATAATCGCGACCATCTCGCCTTGATAAATCGTCAAATCAATATCGTGCAACACGCGAATGGTCTGCTCACCTGCTGCAAACTCCCGAATGATCCCCGATAGCTGCATGATGGGCTTGATAGGAGGAGTGGCTACTTGGCTTTTTTTATCAGCTATCAGCGAGCGCTCGCTCGGCTGTGGAGAAGGTTGAGGTGTCATCATAGCAGTGTCTCAATAAGGTCATGAGCTTTGTCATAAAAGCGCTTGTGTGCGTCAGTGCTTGTATGGCCGAGTGAGTTTAAGACAGGTTCAGTTAACATCTACATTCTTGGCGGGCCACCTGCGCGGCGACCACTGCGCGAGCCTTCTGCGTTTTCTGTACTGATGATGACTTCTTCGCCTGCTGTTAGACCACTGAGTATTTGCGCGTTGACGCGGTTGTCGATACCGACTGTGACGGCGCGCTTCTCTACGCTGCCGTCGTCTTTTAACACACGGACAAACTTACTGGTATGCTCAGATGTATTATTACTTACTTGGCGGCTGGTTGCATCTGTGGTTTTGCCATCAGCAGGCCCGTCATGGATGACAGCAGAGGGCACCAGCAGTGTGTTTTTTGCTTGATCGATGACAATATAAATCTGCGCGGTCATATCGATGCGAAATAAACGCTCAGGATTGGGGACTTCGACGTAGCCGACGTAGTAGATGGCGGCATCGGTGGAGCTGGTTTCGCTGATTTTTTCTGGTGCAGGCTCTATTGCGGTCAAGGTAGCATCGTACTTTTGGTCTGGATTGCCAATGATGTTGAAATAAGCGGGCATGCCAGCTTTAACATTGATGACATCAGCTTCAGATATTTGCGCGTTGATACGTACGGTCGAGAGGTCGGCGAGGGTGACTAGCGTCGGGGCGGTTTGATTGGCATTGACCGTGGTGCCTTGCTCGGTGGTGATCGAGACGACAGTACCAGAGATGGGTGCGCGGATAGTGGTATAGCTCAAATCCTCGCGAGCAGTATTGACGTTGGTCTCTGAGATGCGTAGCGCCGCTTGCTGGCTATTGATATTGGCTTCTGTGGTGGCGATAGCGGCTTTGGCTGTATCAATAGCGGCGCGCGCATTGGCCACCGCGGCCTTTGCTGTCTCGACGTTGGTCGCTTGTGTGTCATACTCCTGCTGCGATATCGCATCGATAGCGACTAAGTCTTGCAGGCGAGCAAAATCAGACTGAGCTTGTTTGAGCTCAGATTGGCGGCTGGCAAGATCGGCGTAGGCGCTCTTGAGGCTGGCTTGTCGGCTTAGCGCTTCTGCACGTGCGCTTTGTAGTGCGGCGCGGCTTTGCTCTAGACTGGCTTGCTGATTGCTTAAGTTGTTGTTTTGTGTCACTTGATCGATTTGGGCAATCAAATCGCCTTGCTGCACTTCGTCTCCCACCTCTACATAGAGCCGTTTGACCTCACCTGATACCTGCGCGCCGACATCGACGGTATTGAGGGCTTTGACCTTGCCTGAAGCCATGACGTTATTTTCGATATCACCGACCTCTACCTTCGCCGTTAGGTATTTAGGCGCTGTTTCTTTTGGCATAAAAAAACGATAGGCCAGCGCGCCGAATACGACGACGACCAAAGTGACCACTGCCCATTTGATCGCAGGTTTTTTGCTTATTTTGCCCATGACAACTATCCAATCACAATAAAATCAAGTGTAGCTATAGTAGAGGCTTGCTGCGCAAAAAGGAATGGCAATTAGTTTAAGAAAGGTTAAGGAGGATCGAGAGAACCAAAATCTGCCACTCGGTTGTGGCGGATTTGGTCGTCGTTTATACAAGTAAGTCGTTTATAGAAGTAAATTAGGGATGGCGGCTAAACGAGAGGTGTATCAAGTGATAAACAAGCGTTTGCCAGATAGCTCAAGCGCTGCTTGTAATAGTAGCTCCCATGCAGGCTGACGGATAAGTCCTTTGATGGCTTGGTCGCAGCGATAAAGCAGCGCCGGCCACTGCGCGGTCTGCGCCTTTGACTGGCGACGACACGCCTGCTGATATAAGCCTTGTTTGCTGCGCCAAATGCCGAGCGCCTGCGGGTCTTGTCCATCTAGCAGCTGCATAATCTGGCGCATGTCTTTACTGATTGCCCACAGTACCAACGTCGTCGGCTCATCGGTGGCCTTGAGCTGCGTGATGATTTTGACTACCTGCGCGCTGTTGCCAGCCAGCATGGCATCGGATAAATCAAAGACACTAAACTGAGCATCACTGACCAGCGCGGCTTGTAGATCATCAATATCTAATGCGACGTTTTCGGTAGGAGCTTTGCCATCAGTTGAGCTGGTAGAGTGATGGGTTGACTGTTGATGAGGAGTTGCCGCAGGTGCGAGCTGCGGCGCAAACAGATAAGAGAGCCGCCATAAGGTTTGATAGGCGCTTAGCAGATGATGCTCGGTATGCGACATCAGCAGCTGCCACACTTCTTGTGACAGCGTGAGGCCAAACTGCTGGGCCTGTATCTGTAATAGCTGCTGACGCTGCTGCTCATTGTACAAGTTGCAATCAATCACATGACCGTACTGAGCAAACGGCGCAAACCATTTGCTGCTCTGGCTGCGCTTGTCTTGCTTAGGCGTAAGCCATAGCAGGCTGTGACTGTGCGTGCCTGCTTGTGCCTCGATAGCAAAACGTTCGAGCGCGGCAATGACGGCTTTATCAGGTTTGTGATTGCCTGTCACAATCAGCGCACTGGCATCGTCAAACAACGACTGACTGCCAAGCTCGGATAGCACATCTTGCCAGCTTTTGACTGATACCAGCTCGATACGTTTGATGGCATAGTTTTGCGCGCGCCAGTGCGGACGCATGGCATCGATAAGCCATTGACTGAGTAACGGCTCATCACCGTGTGCCAGCCACAAGCCAGCTACTGCCGCTGCGGGTTGTAGTAGTTTTGGATAGGCTTGGATAAAAGTATCTTGCATAGGCTGATGATACACAGGTTAAAAAAAGAAGAAAAGAGCGGCGTTACTTGATCATGAAGAATGACGAAGCATTCCTACAGACTTATAAAATTACTGGGCGTTTGGCACCATCACGGTGGGTGCAGTGGCGCTGTTTATCATGGGTACTGCCTGCTTACCAGCAGGTGGCACTTTGGGTAAGGAGATAGCGACGTATTGATCCGTGATACGGCGTGCCAAGCGCTCATAGAGCCAGTCACGAATCTGATCGCCTTGCTGATCGTCAGTGCTGACCGAGGCTTCGTTGTACTGATAGCTGCGATCGACTTGGATGGCGTTTTTGAGTATCACAGGTTTGCCATTTTCAAAGGTCTGATAACTGACATCGGCTGAGAGCACCAAACGGATTTCTGTCAAAACCCCAACCAGCTCATAACGCTTAAATCGCACATTGCTGATATCGATGACGGCGATGGGCTCTGCATGTGCTTGTCGATTGTTACGTGCCACATCATCTAAGGTCATATTGCTCATGACTTCCGCGCCTAGGGTTTTTAGGCGCTGAGTCAATGGCAGCTTGAGCGGAAACGACGTGCGATCATCTTCGATAATGACCGCTGTTTTGGCCACATCGAGCAGCATCGGCGTTTCATAACCGCGCAGCTGAAAGCCGCAGCCACTCAGTGCGGTGGTGGCACCGAGCACGGTCATCATCGGCAAAGCAGCCAGTAACGCTGTCGCAAGTTTTTGTCCGCTGGTCGATGATTGTGACGGTACTGCTCGGTGCTTATACGACATAATCGCTATCCTTTAATGATAAAAAGCTTGGGAGGTGCCCTCAAATCCTCGTCTTTGGCCTAGTGAAGCAGTAAAGGCCGCTATCGATGGAGGTGAGGGCACGCCCTAAGGTAATAAAGACGCATCGCCTAATAGCGCTAGCGGGTAGCGCCTAGCTAAAGACGATGTACTAGCCTGCGACCACGATATTGACCAGCTTATTGGGCACGACGATCTCTTTTTTGATGTCTCCTGTCAAAAACTTGGCCACACCCTCAAGTGCGCGTGCTTGCGCTTTTAGCTGCTCAGGGTCGCTGTTGGGGGCGACATCCATTTTGCCGCGCATCTTACCATTGACCTGCACCACCATGGTGATGGTGTCTTGTACCAGTGCGCGCTCGTCGACAGCAGGGTAGCTTAAGTTGACCGTATCGACACCCAGCTGCTCAAGCAAGTGCTCGCCGACGTGCGGTGCGTAGGCAGATAGCATGATTAATAAATCAATCAATGCTTCGTGCTGTACTTGCAGGTCTTGCTCACTGCTGGCTTTAAAACCAGTCAGCTCATTGGCAAGCTCCATAAGACTTGAGACTGGCGTGTTTAGCGCCAAGCGCTCGCCTAGGTCACTGTCGATCTTGGCGATGGTTTCATGAGTCTTACGGCGTAAGTTTTTCGCCGCTTTGCTAAGGTGCTCTGTGTTTAATGCTTCGTTATTGAGCGTGGCTTTATTTAATGCATCAGGGCTTAGGCTTGCAGCCGCTAGGGCTTGCATATGGTCGGTTGCGATGCGCCATACTTTTTTGACGAAGTTATAAGGGCCTTTTAGCGCGTCATCTGACCACTCAAGCGTCTGGTCGGCAGGGGCGGTAAACAGCGTGTACAAACGTACGGTATCCGCGCCATATTTATCGATGGTGATTTGTGGATCGACGCCGTTGTTTTTTGATTTGGACATTTTTTCTATTTTGCCGATGGTGACAGGCTGTCCATCAGATTTTAAAATCGCTTTAACTGGCTGACCGCGCTCGTTGTAGTCGATATCGACATCTTCGGTGAAGTAGTAAGTGGTGCTGCCATCAGCGTTGCGGCGGTAAAAAGTGCCCGCAAGCACCATGCCTTGCGTCATCAAGTTGGCAAATGGCTCATTGCCTGATACCAAGTTTTCGTCGCGCATGAGCTTATGGAAGAAACGCGCATAAAGTAGATGCATGACCGCGTGCTCGACACCGCCGATGTATTGATCGACAGGCAGCCATTTATTGGCGGCAGATTTATTGACCATGTTTTGCGTGTCGTTTGGACTGGCAAAGCGTGCGTAGTACCAGCTCGACTCAACAAAGGTGTCAAAGGTATCCGTCTCGCGCTCAGCTGGGTTGCCGCACTTTGGACAAGTGGTATTGACAAACTCTGGCATGCTTTTGAGCGGGTTGCCGCGGCCATCAGGGACGACATCCGTTGGCAGTACGACAGGTAGGTCTTGCTCTTCGACAGGCACCGTGCCGCAGTGCTCACAGTTGATCATTGGGATAGGGCAGCCCCAATAGCGCTGACGCGAGACGCCCCAATCACGCAGACGATACTGGATTTTTTTCTTCGCAAGCTGTTGTGGCTCAAGTTTGGCAAGCATTGCCTCAAACGCTTGATCAAAATCCAAGCCGTCAAATTCGCCTGAGTTCACCAAGATGTTGCGCTCAGTATAAGCAAGATTTGGCTCAGAGCCGTCCGCTTGAGCAGCAGCAAGGACGGATGCTTCAAAGTCTGCAGGCGACTGGATGACTTGCTTGATAGGTAGGCTGTATTTGGTGGCAAACTCATAATCGCGCTCATCGTGCGCTGGTACCGCCATCACTGCGCCTGAGCCATAGCTCATCAAGACATAGTTGGCGACCCACACAGGGACTTCTTCACCAGTGAGAGGATGGGTCACGGTCAGGCCTGTATCCATGCCGATTTTTTCGGCTTTGGCCAGATCCGCTTCGGCGACCGAGCCTTTTTTGCACAGTGCACAAAACTGAGCGATGGCGTCATCCTGCTCAGAGGCGTACTGCGCTAACGGATGCTCAGCGGCAACGGCGACATAAGTGACGCCCATCAAGGTATCAGGGCGAGTGGTAAACACTTCTAAGGTGTTGCGCTCGCCGCTCAGCTCATAAGGGAAGTGTACTTCCATACCCGCGCTACGGCCGATCCAGTTGCGCTGCATGGTCAGAACTTCAGATGGCCAATGACCCTCTAGCTGGTCTAAATCATCGAGCAGCTCATCGGCATAATCAGTGATGTTAAAGTAATACATCGGGATGTCGCGCTTTTCAACGGGCGCGCCACTACGCCAGCCTTTGCCATCGATGACTTGCTCGTTGGCAAGGACGGTGTTGTCGACCGGATCCCAGTTGACGGTAGAGAGTTTCTTGTAGACCAAGCCTTTTTTGTAGAGCTGCAAAAACAACCACTGCTCCCACTGATAATACTCAGGGCTACAAGTGGCAAACTCACGTGACCAGTCGATAGAGAGACCGAGCAATTTTAGCTGGGCGCGCATGTTGTCGATGTTGGCAAATGTCCAAGCAGCAGGCGGTGTTTGGTTGGCGATGGCGGCGTTTTCTGCTGGCAGGCCAAAGCCATCCCAGCCCATTGGCTGCATGACATCAAAGCCTTTGAGGCGATAATAACGGCTGAGTACATCAGAGATGGTATAGTTACGCACGTGTCCCATGTGCAGCTTGCCACTTGGGTACGGAAACATCGACAGCATATAGCGACTTGGCTTGTCGCTTGGCTCATTACTCACTTCATAGCGTTTGTCCGTTGCCCACTTGGCTTGTTGTGCCGCTTCGATCAGCTGCGGTTGGTATTGGGTAGGGTCTATGGAAGTATTGTTGGTCTGATTGGTATTAGCAGTTTCTGCTGTCACGGCGTTGCTCATAGTCGGCTCGAAATTGATGATTACAGATAAATTGGGTAAAACAAAATAATGCCATAGCATAGCGTAATTTGGCGAAAATTGCGATGGTATGATGACGCGTTTGCGCGCTGTCACGACGACAGGTTGGCAAGTTGGGGGAAAGGCATCATAGTAGCGACAGGAGGTTTTTGTTTAACAAACCAAAAATTAACCGGCTTCGGTATAATACAGCGACTAATGATTATGGATTGGGAGTTTTTATGAGCATCACTGTTTATGGCATCAAATCTTGTAGCACCATGAAAAAAGCGTTTACTAAGCTTGATCAGTTGGGTGTCAGCTATGATTTTCATGATTATAAAAAACAAGGCATCGACAAACCAAGCGTTCAGCGTTGGGTAGATGCGCTAGGTATTGATAAAGTGCTCAATAAGCGTGGTACCACATGGCGCAAGCTGACCGATGAGCAAAAACAAGCCGCTGCTGACAGTGTAGATAAAGCGATAGATTTGCTGGTAGAAAATACCAGCATGATTAAGCGTCCGATTGTGGAAGGTCAGATTGACGATAAAAATCAAGGTCAGCCAATATTGTTGTGCGGCTTTAATGAATCTGAGTTTGAGGCGGTTATTTATAAATAATTTTTATAAAAAAGCTGTCACTTTGACAAATTATAAACTATGCTCTCATAGGTAGAATTAAGTTTACTAATTTATAAGGTCTATTGAATATTCAGATGTGCTACCAGCACGATATCTGAATGTTCAATAGACCCTAATGTTCGAGGATAGAATGATGAAAAAATTATTACTGATGGCTACGCTTGCAGCAGCACCTATAATGGCCACAAGCGTACAGGCGGCAGACTCATCAACTAAAGTAACCTTTGCAAAAGACAGCTATTGCGGTAACTTTACAGGCAATATCAAAGATGGCAAAGTGTTTCGTTTATGGCTTGCAGCAGACCAGAATTTAGTGATTCGTAATGTCGGCGATGATCGCATCAATATGGCTTACGTCTCAGGGCCAAGTGGTCGATTGGACGGTGACCGCTATGATAATGAAACGTCTTATATTACTGAGAGCAAAGGCAATCACTATATGAAGGTTTATGGTAATAGTTACCATAGTTCTGTTGAGTTCTGTGCTTATTAAATTCATCATTGTTTGAATGAATGTTGATGGGCCATAAAATTGATAGACAGTTAAAAAGCCCAAGCTTAGAGTCTAAGCTCGGGTTTTATAATACCTACGACAAACCAAATCACACTGAAGCACCAAATAATGAGCACGTAAAGACGAATTTGCTCTGCTGTCCAATCAAGCGCAAACCACTCAATCATAAAGAACGACTTCCAGCCTTCTATCCAGCGCGCACCGCCGTAGCCAATAATCCACCAGCAATATAGGCTCTCTAAAACAAACAGTAGGCACCACAGCCACAGCGGCATGATCGACTCCTCAAGAAGTTAAAGCATGGCCGCATCAAGGTCACGGCTAATCAAAGTACCGACACCTTCGTTGGTAAAGATCTCAAGCAAGGTTGCATGCGGCACACGGCCATCGACGATGACGGCGCTTTTGACGCCGCCACGTACCGCATCGAGCGCGCATCCTATTTTAGGAATCATACCGCCTGAAATGGTGCCATCTGCGATCAGACTATCGACAGTTTTTGGTGTCAGGCCCGTCACCACTTTACCATCACGGCCCAAGACGCCTTTGATGTTGGTCAAGAGCATGAGTTTTTCTGCTTGCAAAAACTCCGCCACTTTACCGGCCACCAAGTCGGCATTGATATTATAAGTATGCCCTTCGCTATCGACGCCAAGTGGGGCGATGACAGGGATGAAGTCGGAGGCAATAAGCATATTTATCACGTCTTTGTTGACGCTCACCACATCACCGACAAACCCCAAATCCACAGGTACAGCGACTCCATCGGTACCTATTTTGTCCATCATCAGTTTTTTTGCTTGGATTAAGTTGGCATCTTTACCAGTTAGGCCGATAGCGCGGCCGCCGTGTTTGTTGATGAGACTGACGATAGATTTGTTGACGCTGCCGCCTAGTACCATCTCGACGACATCCATGGTGCTTTTGTCAGTGACACGCATGCCATCGATGCGATCAGACTGCCGCCCCAACTCTTTTAGCAGGTTGTCCACCTGCGGGCCGCCGCCATGAACGACGACAGGATGCATGCCAACGGTTTTGAGTAAGACGATATCACGGGCAAAGGAGCTCTCAAGCGCAGGGTCAGTCATGGCGTTACCGCCGTATTTGACCACGATGATCTTATCGACAAAGCGCTGAATATAAGGCAAGGCCGTGGTCAATACTTCAGCGGTGATTTTGGCATCGTCTAGATTAAGCGTCATTACAAACTCCTACGGTAAAGGTACAGGGTAAAAAATATAAGCCAAAAAAGTGGGGGTGATAAGTTATTCAGCAGCAATCGCGATGATTTGCTCTGCCAGTCTTTGATCAAAGGGTCGGCACAAAGCGGCAAATCTGTTTTGTACTTCTTTTAAATCGTCAAGACTATCACCTGCAAAGCGCGCGGTCAGGTGATGACTGGTATTGGACTGCCGCAATACGCCAAAACCATGCGCAAAATCCAAGCGCACACCGTCGATACAGCTCAGTCTCGTGCCGATAGGCAATAACTGCCGCGCCTGCGCTAAGGTGATAGCGGGCTGTTGCGCTATACAATCACAAGACGAGCGTTCATTAACAACTGCGTGGCTGCAGGCGGGATTGACCAAGCAATCTTCTTGAGAATCTGCTATATCTGACTGCTCGCGGGCCGCATCCATGAGCTGCTGTATATACTGACAAAAAACCTGTAGCTGCGTCACGATAGAGCGCTCGCGCGTGAGGGCATACGGTATTGGCAGATAATGATCGGCGGTACTGACCAGCGTAGGCAGGCTTTGGGTGATAGCTGCTAAGGAGGTTTGGGTAACATCGTCCGGCTGAGCGGCCAATCCATGCAATAGCCGTAAAGCCGCGTACATGGCATCATCATAAGCGATAAAACGCTTGTCATTAAAAATAAAATGCCCTGATAGCTCGCCTGCAAAGACAATGCGGCTATCGGTATGCTGCATCTGCTGGCGCATCAGACTGCTCCCCGTCCGGCTCACGATAGGCTCAGCGCCCAGCTCGGCCAGCAATGCAGGCAGATGGTGAGAGCACTTAATATCAAACAGTACTTGAGGCACCGCGGTTGAAGCTGGGTTAGGCGCGCTATCGCAGAGCGCGGATTTTGCCAGTAGATACAACAGATGATCCGGCATCACTGTCTTGCCATTTTCATCGACGACCATCAGCCTATCACCATCGCCATCGAACGCCAGTCCGATATCGGCTTTGTGCGTGGTGACCGCTTGCTGCAACTGTTTGAGCCGACTTGGCTCAGTAGGATCGGGGTTGCCTAAGGGAAAATGACCGTCTGCTGTATTGTTAAGCATGATAACGCTCTGACAAAAACGCTGAAATAAAGGCTGAGCGATGTGACTGGTCGCCCCATGCATACAGTCGATCACTACCGTCAGCTCAAGCTTGGGCGCAGCATGGCGCCAGTCGCTGCATGGCTGCTGGGCTGCGCTGTATTGTCCGTGATGGTGCGATGCTTTATCACAGGCCTGCTCACCACTTATAGGGTATAGACTTATAGGGTGTAGAGGGTATAGCTGGATAAAAACATGATAAATGGCATCGATATAGCCATGACTCACTTGCTCCGTTGGCAGATGACCCATCGAACCTATCGCTGCAGTCAGAGCAAGCGGCGTATCAGGAGGCGCTAGCTGCTGATAGAGCGCCTGAATTTCAGCACAGCTAGGGGACTGATGGTTTACCAGCCATTTTATGCCTAGTATATTTTTGGCCGAGTGACTGGCGGTCACCATGATGCCATGTCCCTGATATTGCGCTGCCCAATATGCCATCATCGGTGTGGTCACCAAACCGAGCTGAATGACATGTAGGCCATGCTGTGCCAAGATAGTCGCTAAGGTATGTGCGATGTCATCACTGCTGCAGCGCACATCGTAGCCGATGACGACGATGCTTTGTTTATTGGTGTTGTTTATGGTATTGGGAAGGATATGCTGCTGATTGATGCTGTGCTGATCCGTGTTTGACTGACTGATATTTGACCGCTCGACATTTGCCAAAGCATCTATATCAGCGCTGGTGTCTCGGTATTCGGCGGTTTGATACAGATGGGCAAAAGCGTGCCCCAACGCCTGAATAAAATCGGTGGTAAAATGCTGACGCGGCCCGCGAATATCATAAGCACGAAATAAGGATTGCTGCGCAGCAAAAGATGGCATCGCTTACTCTCCTTATGGCGTGATGGTTAAAATAGTAGAGGTTTTCTAGGGCTTGTCTTCAATTCAAGCGACAGTCATTAAATAGTCAAAAAAGCAAGTCGGTCTACTGGCGACCTGAATGACCAAAACCGCCTGCGCCGCGCGCACTGGTATCACTAAACTCTGACACCACGGTAAACTCAGGACGAGCGACAGGGACGACAATATACTGCGCCATACGCTCTGCTGGGTTTAATACAAAATCCTCAGCGCTACGATTCCAGATACTGACCATCAGCTCGCCTTGGTAGTCGGCATCGATCAAACCCACCAAATTCCCCAAAACAATACCGTGCTTATGACCCAGCCCTGAGCGCGGCAGAATCATCCCAGCATAATTAGGGTCCTCGATATACACAGCCAGACCTGTACCGACAAGATGTGTTTCCCCGGCTTTGATGGTCAAAGGCGCATCGATACAAGCGCGCAAATCAATACCAGCACTACCATCGGTCGCACGTGTCGGCAAAGAAAAAGCCTTGTCTTCAACGATTTTTGGGTTTAACACTTTTACTTGTACAGCTTGCATAACGCACTCACTCAACGATTGGATAGGTTGTAAATTAAATTCAAAAAAAATGCCTGATTTAGGCGAAGCCGATTGGCTTTGTAAAAACAAAAAAGTCAATGATTACTACATGACAGCTTTGGTGCTCACTCATAGTATCAGCACACTTGCTAGGCCCAAAAACGACATAAAACCGACAATATCAGTGACGGTGGTCAAAATCACCGACGCTGATAGAGCAGGATCGATATTCATGCGTTTTAGGAGTAAAGGAATGCTAATGCCTGAGACATTGGCCGCAGTCATATTGATGGCGATTGCCAAGCCAATGACCGCACTGATCTTGATATCATGAAACCACAATTGGGCGATAAACGCCATGATTATTGCCCATATCATACCGTTTATCGCGCCGACCCACAGCTCTTTGTTCAGTAGCCATAAACGGTTGGAGCCACCAATTTGACCCATCGCCATACCACGAATGACGACTGTTAAGGTTTGCGAGCCAGCGATACCGCCCATACTGGCAACCACGGGCATTAAAATCGCCAGCGCCACCACTTTTGCCAACACCGCCTCAAACTGACCGATGACCGCCGCCGCTAATAGCGCGGTACACAGATTGATACCAAGCCAGATACTACGGCTTTTGGCGCTGGTCAAGATAGGGGCAAACAGCTCCTCATCTTGGCTAACACCGGCGAGGTTTTTCATGGTGCTATCGACATCATCTTGGATAATCTCCATGATGTCCTCGCCATTTAACTGACCGACCAGCTCGCCATGGCTGTTGATGACGGGAGCAAAACGAATGTCTTCTGAGCGAAAAATCGCCGCCGCATCGGTGATGTCGAAGCGATCATTGATGGTGACGGCAGGGTCGATAAGCACTGAGACCAAAGTGGTTTGATCATGTTTGATCAAATCCACCAGGCTTAGCAGCCCAAGCAATTGCTGGCTTTGATCGACGACCAACAGCTCTTGGCTTTCGTCATCGAGTAGATCGTCATTGTCGCGCAGCCATTCTTGTACCTCAGCCAGCGTAATGTCGTCTCTGACCTGAATGAGATCAGGGTCCATATAGCTACCGACTTCCCAATCGGCATAGGTGTCGAGCTTATTGACCTGCACACGGATATCTTCGTCCAGCGTCGCCATCACCGAGGTGCGGACGCTGTCGGTCACCGTGTCCAAAATCTCTGAGATGTCTTGGGCATCTAGGTCTTGTGTAAACAGTGATATCTCTTTGGATGAGATGTTTTCCATCAGCGGCTGGCGCGTATCGACTTCTAGCTCGGCCAGCACCTCACCTTTGATGTTATCGGGTACTTGCTCCCAAATCAGCAGGCGGTTTTGTGTTGGAAAAGACTCAAGTAAGCTGGCAATTTCATATTCTGATTGCTTGTCTAAAAACGCGGTAATGTCCTCAAATGCCCTGTCAGCCACCAGACCTTGTAGATACAGCAGCTTGTACTCAGCGCTATACTCTGCAGGATTGTAATCTCCTTGCAGGGTCGATGGTCGTTCTTGTTCAGGCGGTGGCGTAGGCATAAAGGTTCCAATGTTTTTTACAAATGCTAGGACAGGTACTAGGGCGTGTCTTCAATTCACTCGGTAGTTGTCTCATCACTCAGCCATGTCGATGTTTTCTATGCTGTGCCCTTATGATAACAAAGACGGGGACGGGCGATGAAGGCTGAACGTTTAGTGACCGTTAACGATTGCCCAATAATGCCCGAATATTGGCCAAGTATTCATCAGCGACTTTTTCAGGGTCTTTGCTGGCTTTTTTCTTTTTGGCTTTGGCAGGCCAGTCGATATGATCCTCTGGCAGCTCATCTAAAAACCGCGACTCGGAGGTGACGCGCATTTGTCCACCAGCACGGCGCTGGGTTGCCAGCGTCAGCGTCAGCTCACGGCGCGCGCGGGTGATGCCCACGTACATCAAACGCCGCTCTTCTTCGATGGTCTCACTGATGATAGAGTTGCGATGCGGCAGCATCTCTTCTTCTAACCCCATGATATAGACAAAATCAAACTCCAAGCCTTTGGCCGCGTGCAGGGTCATCAGATTGACTTTATTGGTGTTTTCTTCTTCTTGCTGTTGCTCGAGCATATCGAGTAATACCAGTTTGCGAATGATGGTATCAATGGTGCGATCTTCATCGTCTTCTGCGCGGTTGATCAGCGACTGAATACTGGTGTAGAGCATGTCGATATTGTCAAGGCGGTTTTTTTCTTGCTGCGGCGTCTTGGCATCGCTACGGACAAAGTCGATATAGCCTGTCTCATCAATCATCTGGCGCACGATGGGCACAGGGTCAGGGTGCTGATCCAGCTCGCGGGTATAGTGCTCGATAAACTCGCCAAACTCCTTTATCGTACCATAGGCTTTGGATGGCAATACGTGCGAAAGGCCCGCATGGGTACAAGAGGCAAGTAAGGAGATACTATGCTCTTGGGCAAATAAGCCTAACTTCTCAAGCGTCGCAGGCCCCATACCGCGTTTGGGTGTATTGATGATACGCAAAAACGCACTGTCGTCTTCTGGGTTTAATATCAGGCGCAGATAACCCATGATGTCTTTGATTTCACTGCGCGCAAAAAACGACTGACCGCCAGAGAGCTTATAGGGTACTTGCAATTGGCGCAATTGTGCCTCGAGCATACGTGCTTGGAAGTTACTGCGATAAAGCACTGCGTATTGCTCCCACTCGTTGCCAAAGCGCAGCTTGTGCGTGACGATTTCTTTGGCGACGCGCTCGGCCTCATCATCGTCATTACGGCAGTTGATGATGCGGATTTTTTCGCCTTGGCCTTTATCCGACCAGAGCTTTTTTTCAAATAAATGCTCGTTGTTAAGAATCACCGCGTTGGCTGAGGTCAAAATACGGGTGGTCGAGCGGTAGTTTTGCTCAAGCATGACGATTTTTAGTTTGGGAAAATCTTCTTTGAGCAGTGCCATGTTTTCAGGTTTGGCACCGCGCCACGCATAGATCGACTGATCGTCATCGCCGACCACGGTAAAGCGACCTTGCGGCCCGACCAAGTATTTGATCATCTCATACTGGGCGGTATTGGTATCTTGATACTCATCGACCAATAAGTAGCGAATGCGGTTTTGCCATTTGTCGCGCAGCTCCCTGTTTTCACGCAGTATCTTGGTCGGCAAGACGATCAAATCGTCAAAATCCACAGCGTTATACGCACGCAGATTGCGCTCATATAAACCATATAGCGTGGCAAAAATCATGTCCTCTGGATCGTCCAACGTCTCCATCGCCTTATCCGGCTCAATCAAGTCGTTTTTCCAGTCTGAGATCATCTTGATGGCTTTGCCGACCAGCTCACGACTCTCAGCGCCGCTTAGGTTGTCGCGCATCATCAGCTCCATCAGCAGGCGCTTACTGTCGTCGCTGTCCATGATAGAAAAATTGCCCTTGAGCGGCGTGTGCATCAGCTCATAACGCAAAAACTGCAGACCAAATTGGTGAAAGGTTGAGACCGTCAGACCGCGCATCTTTTCGCTAGGGAGTAGCTTGCTGACACGCGCTTTCATCTCGCGCGCCGCCTTGTTGGTAAAGGTCACCGCGGTGATACGCTCCGCTGGCATGTTGCACTCTTCAATTAGATACGCAATCTTGCGGGTGATCACTGATGTCTTACCAGAGCCGGCACCCGCCAGCACCAGTAGTGGGCCTGAGACGTAGAGCATGGCCTCGGATTGTTTGGGATTGAGTTGACTCATAACGTGACCTGTAAGACAAAAGCAAAAGATAAAATATAGTCGATTCTAAATAAAAGCGTCATGCGTTTATTGACCAAAAAGGCCGATAAAAATTTTCTGGCGTGCTATGCCGCTGCAGACAGAGGCTGCAAAAATTTCTATCAGCCTTGCTATAACATTTTATAGTGAACTGACTATAGCGGTATAAACACTGTACCGACAGCCACTGGATAAAAATAAACCATCACTGTCATCTAAGAGGGACAAATAAATATTGCCAATATAGGCTAAGATTTTTCATCAGATATCGTGCTGTAGGTTTATCATTACCAAAGATGATTGAGACGCTGCCAAAGGTGTCTTTGTGCCAATGGCGAGACATCATTAAAATTCGGTGAGGTATTATAAAGCAAAAACAACGACTTTGGGGAGGAGATGGCCGCGCAGAGATGCCGAGTAAAGCCAAGCGGTTTTGCTCAATAATGATATGGTATCAATTCTAAGTAAAATTTATGGATTTGGGGTTAATATAAGGTAATGTCTATATCATAATTTATAGTAAAAAAAACATATTTTTTTTATAGAGAAAGTGACCGTTCAATACAGTTAAAAACTAGCTTTTGGGCACTGAAATGCGTATAGTACGTAAATAATTTATGCCAGTTGTCTCGTCCATTGTTGACTACGTGTAATGAGTTATTAAATCAATTAAGTAAGCAGTGCGATATGATATTGATTTAATAAGTTGATCTTACGTTGTTACAAGCGGGGTTAGACGACCAGCTTGCTCCGTATGTCTAGCGGAACCTCTACAGTTGGTCATGTCTGACATCGTCGTCAATACACTTGATAATTGGCTATTACCAGCACAGTACCTAATATGGTTATTTAGTCGTTACTTAAATACAGTGGCTCAATGACAGTCGCTTTGTGTTTTCGTCTGCGTCAAGCCTGCCGCTCACCGACCCTTGTTGGTCAGTCTCTGCGCGGCGCTTGATACTCGATTGGGTGAGGAGCACGTATTATCATGTCTGCTTTTAATTGGTCAGCAATTGCTTTTATCTTAGCCGCCATTGGGCTAGTTGTTTTTATGCTGGTCGTGCCGCGTTTGCTTGGCGGTCGCTCTCAAGGCTCACAAAAAGAAGAAATATTTGAAGCGGGTGTTGTCGGAGCAGGCAACGCCCGTATTCGTCTGTCTGCCAAATTTTATTTGGTGGCGATTTTCTTTGTGATTTTCGATTTAGAGGCGCTTTATCTTTATGCGTATGCCGTTTCAGTGCGCGAAGCCGGCTGGTTAGGGTTTGCTGCCGCCGCCATCTTTATCACAATCTTAATCATCGGTCTGATATATGAGCTGAGTCTGGGCGCGATGAACTGGGCACCAGCGGACAAGCGCCGCAAAAAACCTCGGCTACATGCCGCGCCTGCTGGTTTTAATTTGGCAGACATCACCCGTTTTGATGGCGCGCACGAGCTGATGGTCGATCCAACAGGTAAAGTCCCAGCGCAGTCATCAGGGCAGATCAACGTCTCAAACAATATCGAGACCAATCGTCGCCATCTACAAAATATCGATCATATCAATACCACGGGCAATGTGACTTCCGTGGATTTTGCCACGTCTGCGCAAAAAGACAGTGTTGAGCGTTAAGACGGTCAAGCTGTACAAAACCTTAGGGTTTTATGATGGTATATCAATGATCACTTATGAATAATGGGCGCGCGCGGTGGCAAGATGATTGTCCTGCAGTGCCCCATATAAAGGTTGTATGTTATGAAATACACATTAACAAAAGCCAACCCTGATGCAGATACCTATCCTGCTCAGACCAGTCAAACGGTCAAAGACCCTATCGAAGATGAAGTCAATAAAAACGTCTTTATGGGTCGTCTCGAAGACCTTGTCCATTCAACAGCAAACTGGGGTCGCAAGCACTCGCTTTGGCCATTTAACTTTGGTACCTCTTGCTGTTATGTCGAATATGCCACCACGTTAACTGCGGTTCATGACTTGTCGCGCTTTGGTGCCGAAGTCATTCGCGCCTCGCCGCGTCAGGCCGATGTGATGATCGTTGCTGGGACTTGTTTTGTCAAAATGGCCCCTGTTATCCAGCGTCTTTATGAGCAAATGCTAGAGCCAAAGTGGGTCATATCAATGGGTGCCTGCGCCAACTCAGGCGGTATGTATGATATCTACTCTGTCGTACAAGGTGTGGATAAGATTATCCCTGTCGACGTTTATGTGCCAGGTTGTCCGCCGCGTCCAGAAGCGCTGATTCAGGGGCTGATGCTGCTACAAGAGTCTATTACCAAAGAGCGCCGTCCGCTGGGTGTCCATGTCAATGAGCAGGGTATCTACCAGCCGCAAATGACGCCTGAGCGCGATCGCAAACAGGCAGACCGTATCGCGGTAAAAAACCTGCGCAGCCCAGACAGTATCTAAGCGCGCTGTTAGCGCCAGCGGTTATGTAGTCTGGCTAGGGTTTTATCGTTAATAATTCGTAGACGTGCTCAGTACGCGTACGCCCATCACAGTTCGGTTATGATTAACATCGTTTAGTTATGATTAATGAAGGAATACATCATTCATGGTCACGGTAGTCGAAAACACAGATCCTAATAATAGGGGTCCTAAGAGCAAGCCTGCTCCAGCAGTCATCCAAGAGCTTACCCATAAATATGCTGGCAAGTTTGTGGTGCAGCATACGGTTGATGAGATTCCAACGGTGTGGGTGGCGCGCGCAGATTTGCTTGAGATATTGTTATTCTTGCGCAAATTGCCCAAGCCCTATGTCATGCTATTTGACTTATCGGCGATAGATGAGCGGTTGCGCCAGCACCGTGCAGGTCTGCCAGATAGCGACTTTACGGTGTTTTATCATTTGATGTCGCTTGAGCGCAATAGTGATGTGCGTATCAAAGTGGCGCTAGATGAAGACGATTTGACGCTGCCGAGCGCCACGCAGATTTGGCCAAATGCCAACTGGTATGAGCGCGAAGTCTGGGATATGTTTGGGATTGTCTTTAGTGGCCATCCACACCTGACGCGCATCTTATTGCCGAAATACTGGGAAGGCCATCCACTGCGCAAAGAGTATCACGCGCGCGCCACTGAATTTACGCCGTATTTCCTAAACGCGGCAAAACAACAATACGAGCAAGAAAACCTGCGCTTTGTCCCAGAAGAGTGGGGTATGAAGCGCTCGGGCCGCGATGAAGACTTTATGTTTTTGAACATCGGCCCTAACCACCCCTCAGCGCACGGTGCCTTTCGTTTGGTACTACAGCTCGATGGCGAGGAAGTCGTTGATTGTATCCCTGATATTGGCTATCACCACCGCGGTGCAGAAAAGATGGCTGAGCGTCAGACGTGGCACTCATTTATCCCTTATACCGACCGTATCGATTATCTGGGCGGGGTGATGAATGAGCTGCCCTACATCATGTCGGTGGAAAAGCTCGCTGGTATTAAGATACCGCCGCGCGCTGAGACCATCCGCGTGATGATGAGCGAGTTTTTCCGTATTACCAACAACCTATTGTATGTCGGTACCTTTATTCAGGATGCCGGTGGCATGACGCCGGTATTTTATATGTTTACCGACCGCCAAAAAGCCTATGATGTCATCGAAGCCGTCACCGGCTACCGTATGCATCCAGCGTGGTTCCGTATTGGCGGTACGGCTGCTGACTTGCCGCGTGGCTGGCAGCGCTTGGTACGTGAGTTTTTGGAGTGGATGCCTAAGCGTTTGGATGAGTATGTCAAAGCGGCACTACAAAACAGCGTGCTCAAGGGCCGTACTCAAGGCGTGGCACAGTACAATGCTAAGCAGGCTTTAGCTTGGGGTGTCACCGGTGCCGGTCTACGCGCGACAGGGGTGGACTTTGATCTGCGTAAGGCACGTCCATACATGGGCTATGAGAATTTTGACTTTGAAGTGCCCATCGGCTACAACGGTGATGCTTATGATCGCTGTATGGTAAAAGTCGAAGAGATGCGCCAGTCGCTGCGTATTATCCGCCAGTGTATGGACAACATGCCGCAAGGCCCGTACAAAGCCGACCATCCGCTAGCGGTACCACCGCCAAAGGACCGTACGCTAAATGACATTGAGACGCTGATCAACCACTTTATCTCTGTCTCTTGGGGTCCTGTGATGCCAGCGGGTGAGTGTGCCACCATCGTGGAAGCAACCAAAGGCCTCAACAGCTATTACATCACGTCTGACAAAGCCACGATGAGTTATCGCACTCGTATTCGCACCCCGACATTTGCTCATTTGCAGCAGATGCCGTCAGTGATTAATGGCTCTTTGGTCTCTGATGCCATTATGTATCTGGCATCGATTGATATTGTGATGGCAGACTGTGACCGCTAGCGCTGTGATTTGAGATGAGTGTTTTTTTAAGATAAGTCAATCAATATATTATTGCCTGATGGCACGCCAAAATGCGATCACCTGTCAATATCATACAGTGTTTTTATGTCAGCGATGATAAGGCTGTAGTGGCTAGGTGCTTAGCATGATGAGTGAGGAAAGATAGAAGATTATGAAAATTGTTTCCGACAAAATGCCAAAAGTAGATGTGGCCAGCATCCTCACCCCTGAGGAAATTGCTGCCATTCATGAATATATGCATCACTATCCCCATGCGCGCGCCGCCTCGTTAGATGCGCTAAAAATCGTGCAAAAGCGCAACGGCTGGGTCGATGATGCGCAGGTCAATGCTATCGCCAATATATTAGACATTCCGATGTCGGATATGGACGGCGTTGCGACTTTCTTTAACCGTATTTATCGTCAGCCTGTCGGCCGTCACGTTATCCTGATTTGTGACTCAGTGGCCTGCTATCTAACAGGCTATGAGGCATTATCGGCTGAAATTCGATCACAGCTGGGTATTGAGTATGGGCAGACCACAGCTGATGGCCGTTTTACGCTATTACCGATTTGCTGCTTGGGTAACTGTGATAAAGGCCCTGCGGTGCTGATAGACGAAGACACTTATGGTCCTGTCCAACCATCTGAGGTCGCGCAATTATTGGAGCTATACGCATGAGTTTAACGATTTCAGAGCAGATTGCTCGTCGCGGTCAAGGTAAAGCGCCAAGCCAGCTAAACGAACAGCGTATACCAATTTATGGTGATAAGGCGACCGCCACCAGCGAAACCAAACCATTGACTTGGCGTTTGGCGCATCATGATGCCGTTTTGGATTTAGCGACTTATGAGTCTCTACAAGGCTTTACGGGTTTAAAAAAAGCATTGTCCAAATCACCAAAAGAAGTCGGCAATATGATCAAGGCGGCCAATGTCAGAGGACGCGGCGGCGCTGGCTTTAACGCTGGTCTAAAGTGGTCGTTTATGTCGCCGCCAGATGGCTTGCCGCGCTATCTCATCTGTAATGCCGATGAGATGGAACCGGGCACCTTTAAAGACCGTTTATTGATGGAGCGCCTACCGTTTCAGCTTATCGAAGGTATGCTCATTACTGCGCATGCGATCGGTGCCACCGATGGTTATATCTTTATCCGCGGCGAGTACATCTTAGCTGCTGAGCGCTTGGTCACAGCTATTGAAGAATGTCTAGCCAACAACCTGATGGGCGACAACATTCTTGGCTCAGATTTTAGCTTTAATCTGCACGTACATACGGGTGCTGGCCGCTATATCTGCGGTGAAGAAACCGCTTTAATCAACTGCCTAGAAGGTCGCCGCGCCAACCCTCGTACCAAGCCGCCGTTTCCGCAAATCTCTGGGGCGTGGGGCAGACCGACGGTGGTCAATAACGTCGAGACGTTAAATAATATGCCAGCGATTCTCAATCATGGTGTCGAGTGGTATCAGTCACTATCAAAGATCAAAGGCAAAAGTGAAACCCCGGGTACTAAGCTCTTTGGCTGCTCAGGATTGGTCAATGACCCAGGTCTATGGGAGCTGCCATTTGGCTATACCGCTCGCGAGATCATCGAAGAGTTGGCTGGCGGCATGAAAGATGGCAAGACACTCAAAGCATGGTTGCCTGGTGGTGCCTCGACCGACTTTTTGACCACAGAGCATTTGGACGTGGTGATGGATTTTGACACCATTCAAAAAGCCGGTAGCCGTATGGGTACTGGGCTGATTATGGTCGTCGATGAAGCGCAGGACATGGTGCCGCTGCTGCGCAATCTTGAGATTTTCTTTCAGCGTGAGTCATGCGGTTGGTGCACGCCATGCCGTGATGGTCTGCCGTGGGGTGTCAAGCTGCTTACCGCCATCAATGATGGTGAGGGACAAGTCGGCGATGTGGAAAAACTAGAAGGCCTCACCCGTGACTTGTGGATCGGCAAAACATTCTGTGCCCATGCGCCTGGTGCGATGGAGCCACTGATGAGTGCGATTAAATATTTCCGTCCTGAGTTTGATCAAAAAATCGCGCAGGCGGTTGGTGTCGATGTCATTGATGCGGCAGCCAACCAACAGCCAGAAGTGAAATAAGGAGAGCGGCATGGCAGTCATACATATTGATGGTACCACTGTCGAAGTAGATAGCAGCGATAACTTGCTGCAAGCCTGCTTATCACTCGGCATTGATGTGCCGTATTTTTGTTATCATCCAGCCCTTGGCTCGGTCGGCTCGTGTCGTCAGTGCGCAGTCAAGCAGTTCCAAAACAAAGATGATATGGAAGCAGGGCGCGGTCGTCTAGTAATGTCTTGCATGGTCGCTCCTGGCGATGACATGTATATCTCAGTGACGGATGACGAAGCCAAGGCATTCCGCAAGTCGATGGTTGAGCTACTCATGACCAACCATCCGCATGACTGTCCAACCTGTGAAGAAGGCGGGCATTGTCACTTGCAAGACATGACTTATATGTCAGGTCATAGTCGTCGTCGCTATCGCTTTACCAAGCGCACGCATCATAACCAAGACCTTGGGCCATTTATCGCTCACGAGATGAACCGCTGTATCGCATGCTATCGCTGTGTGCGTTTTTATAAAGACTACGCAGGCGGCGAAGATTTGGGCGTTTATGGCTCAAACAACCGTGTGTATTTTGGCCGTGATAAAGACGGTCAGTTCGAAAGCGAGTTTTCAGGCAACTTAACCGAAGTGTGCCCAACTGGGGTATTCACTGACAAAACGCATTCTGATCGCTACAATCGTAAATGGGACATGCAGTATGCGCCCAGCATCTGTCATGGCTGCTCGGCGGGCTGTAATATCTCGCCAGGTGAGCGTTATGGCGAGCTGCGCCGTATCGAAAACCGCTATAACGGTGACGTAAACCGCTACTTCTTATGTGACCGTGGCCGCTTTGGTTATGGCTATGTCAACCGCGCTGATCGTCCAACCCAAGCGCTTGAGCGTATCAATGACAAACACGTCAAAATCAATATTGACTACGCGCTTGATGAAACCATCAAACGCATCAAAGACAAAAAAGTCATCGGTATTGGCTCACCGCGCGCCAGTCTCGAGACCAACTTTGCGCTAAAAAATCTGGTCGGATTTGATAACTTTTCAACCGGCCTCAATCATCAGCAGCAAGCATTGGTCAATAAATGTATCGAAGTGCTCAGCACTGAAGGTATCTATAATCCTAGCATGGCTGATATCGAAGCACATGACGCTGTGCTGGTGTTGGGCGAAGACATCACCCAAACTTCATCACGTGTCGCACTGTCAGTACGTCAAGCCGCGAAAAACGAAGGCTTAAAAATGGCGGCGGCGCTGCAAACGCAGCCTTGGCTTGCCGAGCCTGTCAAGCGTATCGCCCAAGACGCGTTAAGCCCAGTATACGTCGTCGATGTGACCCAAACCAAGCTAGAAGACATCAGCAAAGCCAGCGTGGTAGCGACTCCTGAAGACATTGTTAAACTTGGTTTTAAAGTTGCTGATGAGATTGCAGGTCTGGCAGATGATTTGACGCAGATTGTAGCGCCGCAAGCGGATACTGCCGAGCGCGAGACCGATGCGATGCAGGCACTCGCGCAGCAAATCGCATATGATTTGATTCAAGCCGATCAGCCGCTGGTGGTTTCGGGTAGCAGCTTATCTTCTACTGCACTGATAGAAGCAGCGGCGCAGATTACTCAGGTACTCACGCAAAAACGCGCGGCAATCAAAGCGACTGAGCAACAGCAGGTTGAGGCACATAATGCCAAAGTACAGGCAGCACAAGCGAAAGCGGCTAAAGACCAGCCTGAAGAAGACCAAGATTTATCTGCTAAGCCGAACAAACCTGAAACAGGCGTGAATACAGAAGCGCAGGATGATGTCGAGCGCGAGCCTGCTGAAAACCTTGAGTTAAAAGAAGTAAATAACAGGTATCAGGCACAAGCAGGTATCTATCTAACGGTTCCTGATGCCAATAGCATGGGCGTTTGTATGCTTGGCGGTCAGTCAGTTGAAGAGCTACTAGCCACTGACTTTGATGTGGTGGTGGTTGCAGAAAACCAGCTGACCGATGCCATTGATACCAATAAGTTGACGCAGTTACTCGCTGATAAGACCGTCATCGCCCTTGATCATCAGCTGCTTGATTGGCACAAAGACGTCGACATCGTCTTGCCAGCCGCCAGTTTTGCCGAAGCGGATGGTACGCTTATCTCTGCTGAGGGCCGTGCGCAGCGCTTCTTCCAAGTTTATGATAATGAATATTATCATCCAATGAGCAGTATCAAAGAAGGCTGGCGCTGGTTACATGCGGTGCATAGCAGTATCGAAGGCCGTGATGTCGATTGGACACAGCTCGATGATGTCATCAATGCATTGATCGCCACCCATCCAAAGCTTGCTGGTATCAAGGGCGCCGCGCCCGATGCGGACTACCGTATCACGGGTCTTAAAATTGCGCGTCAGCCGCGGCGTTACTCTGGTCGTACTGCCATGCGTGCGCCGATCTCAGTACATGAGCCGATGCAGCCAAAAGACTTGGATACAGGATTGACTTTCTCTATGGAAGGCTACACGGGCAAACAAACACCAAGCTCGATGGTTCCTTTTGCTCATGCTGCTGGCTGGAACTCGCCGCAAGCATGGAACAAATACCAAGACAAAGTCGGTGGTCATCTAAAAAACGGCGACCCAGGCGTGCGTTTGTTCGATATGCTCGAGCGCCTACCGACACGTCAGTATGTCGCACCAGAAGCCCTGTCTGCGACCACGACTGACATGCAGCAGGGACAAGCCAAACTGGTGCCTATCTATAATATCTATGCCAGCTCAATGATGGCATCGCGCAGTCCTATCGTCGCCGAGCAGCTGCCGGTGGCGGCATGGCGTATCGGTATGGATGATGCCAAAGACTGGAATATTGCCGCTGGTGATTACTTAGCAATCGAGATTGACAAACAGCAAATCACCCTGCCAGTACAGATTGTCGGTTATCTAGCAGAAGGCTGTATTGGTTATCCTGTCGGGCAGGTGAGCATCATTCACCCTTCGATGCCAGCCTCAGTCCGTAAAGTCGATGCACCCGTGACAATGAGGGGCGATATGGCGGATAGCGCTGACGATACCACCAACCGCGCTGCGCCAACTGGCACCGCGCCGACCACCACACAGGAGGTGTAATATGCAAGTTACCCGTATTATCCCTGATGTGCCAAGCTTTTTGGCCAGTAGTATGAGCTTTGATACTTGGTCCGTTTTATTTATGGTGGTGCAAGCACTGGTCATATTTTTGGTGGTCGTTATCGTGGCGGCGTTGATGATTGTCTATGAGCGCCGCATGCTGGCCTTATGGCAAGATCGTTATGGCCCCAACCGTGTCGGGCCGTTTGGCTCCTTGCAGCTGGTCGCTGATATGCTCAAAATCTTCTTTAAAGAAGACTGGACACCAAATTTCACCGATAAGTTTATGTTTACCTTGGCACCTGCGGTCGCGATGTTTACCGCATTGGCCTCATTTGCCATTATCCCTGTCTCGCCGACCTTTGGGGTGGCTGATTGGGATATCGGTATTTTGTTCTTTTTTGCCATGGCAGGTATTGCCGTCTATGCGGTAATGTTTGGTGGCTGGGCGTCTGCCAACAAATTCTCGCTATTGGGCGGCCTACGCTCGGCGGCACAAACCATCAGTTATGAGGTGTTTTTAGGCTTATCATTGATGGGCGTGGTGGCCTTGACCGGCTCGTTTAATTTGCGCGAAATCGTTGAGTCACAAATCGATGGCTGGTATATCATTCCGCAGTTTTTTGGATTTTTGACCTTTGTGGTCGCTGGTGTGGCGGTGACCCACAGGCATCCATTTGACCAGCCAGAGGCCGAGCAAGAACTTGCCGAAGGGTATCATGTCGAATATTCGGGTATGAAGTTTGGTATGTTCTTTATTGGCGAGTACGTCAATGTGGTGCTGATCTCAGCCTTGATGACTTGCTTATTCTTTGGTGGTTGGTTGGCTCCTTTTAATTTAGATATTCCATTTATTCCACCAGCTTTTTGGTTCATGATTAAGACGCTGTTTTTTATGACCCTATTTGTTTTGGCTCGAGGCTCACTCATGCGTCCGCGCTATGATCAGGTGATGAACTTTGGCTGGAAAGTCTGCCTGCCAGTGACGCTGATTAACTTAATCGTTACTGCTGCAGTCATTTTGATCTTTTCCCCAACGTTGTAATCATTACTAGCCATCATTGATGAACTAGGGTAAAGCTGATAAGGATAATAATCCCATGTTTACTACCATAAAAAAGACCGTCATTGGTATCCTTACCATTGTCCGCAGCATGTGGATGGTCAACAGTCATGCGCTTAGGCCACGTGACACCATTCTTTATCCTGAAGAGCCAGTGCCAGTGCCGCCACGCTTTCGCGGGCGTATTGTGCTGACGCGTGACCCTGATGGTGATGAGCGCTGTGTGGCGTGTAACCTATGTGCCGTCGCCTGCCCAGTAGGCTGTATCTCACTACAAAAAGCCGAGCGTGACGATGGACGCTGGTATCCAGAGTTTTTTCGTATTAACTTTTCGCGCTGTATCTTTTGCGGAATGTGCGAAGAAGCCTGTCCGACGACAGCGATTCAGCTGACGCCAGATTTTGAGCTGGGTGAGTATAAGCGCCAAAACTTGGTCTATGAAAAAGAGCATTTGCTCATCTCAGGTCCAGGCAAATATCCTGATTATAACTATTATCGTGTGACCGGTATGGCGGTAGCGGAAAAACCAAAAGGCGCTGCTCAAAACGAAGCGGCACCGATTGATCTAAGGAGCTTGCTACCATGATGACTATTTTAAACAGCCCTGAGCTGGCAGGGTTTTATGCGCTGGCTGCTGTGGCGATATTTGCCAGCCTGCGCGTGGTGACGCAGGCCAATCCAGTACATGCCATCTTGTCGATGATTGTGTCTTTGCTCGCCATCTCAGGTATTTTCTTTGTCTTAGGTGCGCCGTTTGCAGGGGCGCTAGAGATCGTCGTCTATGCTGGCGCTATCATGGTGCTGTTCGTCTTTGTCATTATGATGCTCAACTTGGGCATGAGTAATGATGAGCGCGAAGAGCGCTGGCTCGATGCTGGCACGTGGGCGCTGCCGACCGGCCTGACGGTTATCATCGGCGTTGTGCTGTATGCGATGATAGGTATGGGGCATGATGACGCGGCGATGATTGGTGGTACCACCATCTCTGCCAAAGCAGTCGGTACGGTGCTCTTTACCAAATACGTCATGCTCATCGAGGTGGCGGCCCTACTGCTGCTAGCCGCTTTGGTTGCCGCCTATCACTTGGGCAAAGAGACGAAAGATGATGAGATCATCGGCAATGGTAGCCGAGACGTGCAGCCAGCTGTCGGCAGTATCAAATCATATGATAACGACGATAGCCATGCAGCACAGATGGCGGAGCCTTATGAATACAAAGATGTTGACCCGCATGACTATGTCGGTAAGCAAGTAGGTGTACAACGAGTCACGCGCAAGGAGTCAGACTGATGGTACTAGCAGCAAGCGTGGCACAAGATGTGTCAAACGTGCCGTTTGCCCACGAGGTAGCAGGCTTAGTACAGCCAGCTGCTGAGGCGCAAAATGTACTGGGTATGATACCCATGAGTCATGGACTGATTTTGGCAGGTATTTTATTTGCCATCGGTCTGTGCGGCGTCATGGTACGACGTAACTTTTTATTTATGCTAATGAGTCTTGAGATTATGATGAACGCGACGGCATTGGCATTTGTAGTAGCAGGCAGTCGCTGGGTCGATCCAGATGGGCAGATTATGTTTATCTTTATTTTGACTTTGGCCGCGGCTGAAGCTTCAATCGGTCTGGCAATATTATTGCGGTTTTATCATAAGCGTGGGCATCTCGATGTCGATAGCGCCAATGAGATGAAAGGATGATGTCATGAGTTTATTACCATTAACCTTTATATTCCCGCTCATTGGCTTTTTAATCTTAGCCTTTATGCGCGATAAACTCACCGAGCAGGTGGCGAGGATAGTCGGTGTCGGTAGTATGCTGCTATCTGCGCTTTGTACGCTCGTCGTCAGCTATACTTTTTTGACCAGTTACCCTGCAGGTACGGTCGTCGAGATGCCGCTGTGGACGTGGTTTCAGGTCGGGGATTTTGCTCCGAGCTTTGGGCTGAGTTTTGATGGCTTGGCATTGACCATGACAGGCATCATCACGGGCATCGGTTTTTTGATTCATATGTTTGCCGCTTGGTACATGAAAGGCGATACCGGCTTTGCCCGTTTCTTTAGCTATATGAACTTATTTGTCGCCAGTATGTTGTTACTGGTGTTAGCAGATAACTTGTTTTTGCTGTATCTGGGCTGGGAAGGCGTGGGTATTTGCTCGTACTTGCTGATTGGTTATTATTACCACGACAGAGCCAATGGCCGCGCGGCGATGAAAGCCTTTACGGTCACGCGTGTCGGTGATGTGTTTTTAGCCTTTGGTTTGTTTTTATTGTTTCGCGAGTTCGGTACGCTGCATATTCAAGAGATTATCACCCGCGCGCCCGAAGTCTTTGACCTAAACAACCCCATAATGATGCTCACCACTATGATGCTGGTGGGCGGCGCGATGGGTAAATCAGCCCAGTTGCCACTACACACATGGCTTGCTGATGCGATGGCAGGTCCAACACCAGTATCGGCATTGATTCACGCCGCGACGATGGTCACCGCAGGGGTGTATTTAATCGCCCGCCTGCATCCATTGTTTGAGCTAACGCCAGGTATTTTATTGTACTGGGTCGGCGGTGTCGGGGCGTTAACGCTTGTGGTCGCTGGATTTTGTGCGCTGGCGCAAACCGATATCAAACGTATCCTTGCTTACTCGACCATGAGTCAGATTGGCTATATGTTTTTGGCCTTAGGCGTGGGCGCGTGGCAAGGGGCTATCTTTCATTTGATGACCCATGCTTTTTTTAAGGCGCTGTTGTTCTTGGCATCAGGTGCGGTCATTCTAGCGGTACATCATGAGCAAGACATCTTTAAGATGGGCGGCTTACGCAAAAAGATACCTTTGGTATTTTGGTGTTATATCGTCGGTGGCGGTGCACTCGCTGCGATACCTTGGATCACCGTTGGTTTTTATTCTAAAGAAGCGATTCTTTGGGAAACCTATGCCACCGGTCACTTAGTACTATTTTACATGGGTGTTTTTGGTGCATTCTTAACGGCAATTTATACCTTCCGTATGATCTGGATTGTCTTTTTTGGTGAAGAAAAGACCCATGCGCATAAGCTGTCAGGAGTGTCATATTGGTTACCACTTACCGTGCTTTTGGTACTATCGACCGCTGTCGGTGCGTGGATTACGCCGCCATTGCAAGGTGTATTGCCCCAGAGTGTTGGGCATCTATTAGAAGTGGCTGGTCAAGCAGAGGCCAAGCATACTGCAGAGTATATCGCCATGGGTGCGATGCTGGCAGGTTTGGTATTGGCCGCGCTGTTATATGTGGTCAATAAAGGTCGTCTGCTAACGAGCTTTAAGCGCTCGCGTGTCGGCGGCGCGCTGTATCACTGGTGCTATCACGGCCTAGGTTTCGATGCGCTATACGATTTACTTTTTGTAAAACCCTTTTTGTTCATCGGCCGCTTATTAAAAGCCGACCCTATCGATAAAACGTGGTATGTCTTACCTAAGCTGGCATCAGCAGGTAATAAGGTATTGTCTGCGACGCAAACAGGGTCACTTCGAGGTTACGCTGCAAGCTTTGGCTTAGGCGTTGCTGTATTGCTCGTGCTGGTAATGATAACGGTGGTATAAGATGATTGAGTTACAACAAACGTGGATGCTACCAGCATTGATTGCAATTCCTTTTATTGCAGGGTTGCTATGCTGGCTGGTAGAGCGGATTAATAAACGTCTGCCGCGCTGGATCGCCTTAATCGGGATGATCATAACCTTTGCTTTGTCACTCGTGCTATGGCAGTACGGCGACTATAGCGGTATGAGTAAGCAGGTGATCGCGCCAGATGCAAACGTGCCATGGGTCGCTGAGTTTAGTGTGCCGTGGATACCAAGCTTTGGTATCAGCTTTCATTTGGCGCTAGATGGTTTGTCGCTGCTGATGGTGGGTCTAACAGGGCTGCTCGGTATTGCCGCTGTCGCTTGTTCGTGGAACGAGATTCAGCGCCGTGTGGGTTTTTTCCATCTCAACTTACTATGGAGCTTGGGCGGCGTCATCGGTGTGTTCTTAGCCATTGATCTGTTTTTGTTCTTCTTCTTTTGGGAGATGATGCTGGTTCCTATCTACTTCTTGATCGCGCTATGGGGTCATGATGTGGTGGGCAAAACCAAAGAGTACGCAGCAACCAAGTTCTTTATTTATACCCAAGCGTCTGGGCTAATCATGCTCATCGGTATCTTGGTGTTGGTCATTATCAGCTATGCGCAAACTGGGGTGGTCAGCTTTAATTATAATGACTTGCTCGGTACCTCGCTTGGCGGCTGGGAATATCCCATTATGCTGTGCTTCTTTATCGGTTTTGCGGTGAAGTTGCCGATTGTACCTTTTCATGGCTGGTTGCCAGATGCGCACGCTCAAGCACCAACAGCAGGTTCGGTGGATTTGGCTGGGGTTCTAATTAAGACTGCCGCCTATGGTTTGATTCGTTTTGTCTTGCCATTATTTCCAGCCGCGTCGCAAGAGTTTGCACCGATTGCCATTACCTTGGGGACGATTGGTATCTTTTATGGGGCGTGGCTCGCCTTTATGCAGACCGACATGAAGCGTCTATTGGCATATACCAGTGTCTCGCACATGGGCTTTGTGGTATTGGCCATCTATGCTGGTACGCTCATCAGCTTACAAGGTCTGATGATTCAGATGCTGGCGCACGGGCTTAGCTCGGCGGCACTCTTTATCATGGCGGGACAGTTGTATGAGCGCTTACATACGCGCGATCTGACTTTGATGGGCGGTATGTGGGGTCAGTTCCGCTACTATGCACCGATACTGATGTTCTTTTGCGCCGCTTTATTGGGTATCCCGGGTACGGGTAACTTCATTGGCGAATTTATGATCTTATTTGGCTCATTTGCTCAGTATCCTGTGTTTGTGGTTTTTGCTACGTTCAGCTTGGTACTTGCAGGCCTATACTCGCTCATTTTGATTCACCGCGCCTTGTTTGGTAAAAACAATATCGAAGCGCTGGCGATACACGAAACCAAATCGCATGGTCTGCCGACGCGTAGACTAAAAGATTTGGGCAAACGTGAGCTTTCGTTGCTGCTTATGTTAGCAGCAGGTTTGGTCTGGCTAGGATTGTATCCGCAGCCATTCCTCGATACGTCAAGTCACGCCATGCAGTGGATCAATAATGCATATATATACAGTCAAGTCACACAGGTAGATGCCATGCAACTGCTTGATGCAATGGAGGCACGTTAAGTCATGAATGATATTACGATGAATGATTTGATGGGATTGCTACCTTACGCACCGATCATCGCCGTAGTGATTACGGTGTTGGTGGTGATGATTGCCATCGCGGTAAAACGCTCACATATGGTGACAGGTACTGTTACGGTGGTGGGCTTAAACATTGGGCTATTTACCTTGCTGGCGCAGATGGCTGGTATCGTCAGTAGCGGTGCGGCTGCGCCTAGCGCTGAGCAGTTATTTATCATCGATAATTTTGCTCAGTTTAATATGGTGGTGATTTTTATTTGTGCATTGGCGTGCTGTACGCTGTCTTATGCTTATCTTGCCAACCTAAAAGACAATAAAGACGAGCTGTATCTGCTGATGTTGCTATCGACAATCGGCGCGCTGCTGATGGTCAGTGCTCAGCATTTGGCGGCGTTCTTTATGAGTCTTGAGATGCTATCGATACCGCTATATGGCTTATTGGCCTATACTTATATGCGTAATCGTTCGCTTGAGTCGGGGCTGAAGTATCTGGTGTTATCAGCGACCGCATCGGCCACACTACTGATGGGCATGGCCTTTATCTACGCTGAGGTGGGCGCGCTGGCGTTCAAACCGATCAGCTTGGTATTGGGTAATGTATTTGAGTCGCCACTCTTGATACTTGGGGCGGCGATGATGCTGTTCGGTATCGCCTTTAAACTCTCAGCAGCTCCTTTTCATATGTGGACCCCCGATGTCTATGAGGGTGCACCAGCTCCTATCGCTACGTTTTTGGCGTCTGTCTCAAAAGTGGCGATGATGGCTTTGGCCGTGCGTTTCTTAATCGATACTGCGTTATTGGCGCTGCCGTCTGTACAGATACTGCTGATGGTGATGGCGACCTTATCGATATTGGTAGGTAACTTACTAGCCGTACGTCAGACCAGTCTCAAGCGCTTATTGGGTTATTCATCCATTGCGCATATGGGTTATGTGCTGATCGTTATTGTTAGTATCGGTACCGCAGCCGATAGCATCTCTAGTATGTATATGGCGGTCTATGCCTTTACCTCTATCGGTGCCTTTGGGGTAGTGACCTTGATGTCGAGTCCTTATCGCTTGGCAGGTGAGGCTGATGAGCTGACTCACTATCAAGGGCTGTTTTGGCGTCGTCCCGTGCTGACGGCGGTCATGACCATTATGATGCTGTCACTGGCTGGTATTCCGCTTACTGCAGGCTTTATCACCAAGCTGTTTGCGATATTGGCAGCGGTGCAAGGGACCAACTGGTTCTTGGCTGCGATGATTATCCTAGGCAGTGCCATCGGTCTGTTTTATTACTTGCGCGTGTTGCTTACTTTATTTAAACGTCCTAAGCAATTCATCGAGTTTGATGTGGCAGGACAGTGGGGTATTCGCACGGGTGGTATCATGGTCATCGCCGTCACAGCGATTATTTTATTCTTTGGTATCTTGCCAAACAGTATGATTGAGTGGGCGAGCATGGCACGTATCTGGTAATGTACTGATAGTAATATGCTGATAGATAGGTAGCAAACAAACCGCTACAGTGCGGCAATCTATCGTGCCGCACGTCCGCTGTGATGGTAAACCACCCAAGATGCGCCAGCTTTATGATAAGCTTGGCGCATCTTTTGGTTTGACCCCTTTAAAAACAAATAAACACAACCATCAATAGAAGTATTAAAAGAAAACGACTAATAAAAACGAGAGTGATTAACGATTATGAGTGACAATATTCAGACAGTAACGGTGCTCAGTAAGACCACTTGGACACCCAATTTATTTAGCTTTACGGTCAGCCGGCCCGACAGTTTTAAATTTACTGCAGGGCAGTTTGTGCGTTTGGGGGTCAACCCCAGTCGACTGAAGTATTATCAGCAGCAGGAGGAGGCATTAGCAGCATTGGACGAAGACATATTTCGTGCCTACTCAATTGTCTCCTCACCATTTGATGAGGTGTTAGAGTTTTTCTCTATTGTCATTCCTGATGGCGCTTTTACCTCGCAGTTGCAGTACTTAGAAGTGGGTGATGAGCTGCTGCTCAATACCATGCCATTTGGCTTTTTGACGTTGGCTCGCTACCAAAAACCCTTGCCCAAAGACTTATGGTTATTGGCGACAGGTACAGGCTTGGCACCGTTTTTATCGATGCTCCAAGACCTAAAGACATGGGAAGACTACGAGCATATCGTACTGGCCTACAGTGCGCGCTCGGTGGAAGAGCTGGCTTATATTGAGCTGATTGAACGCTTGCAAGCAGACTTTGGCTCGTTGGTGGACAACCCTGCCAAGCTGATTTTTATTCCTATTGTCACCCGCGAGCCCGTCGATGGCGCATTGACGGAGCGCCTGCCAAAGCTGCTATTGGACGGTACGCTACAAGAGCGTGCAGGTATTGCGCTGGATGTCGATAGCACCCATGTGATGCTCTGCGGCAACCCTGAGATGGTAGAGGACACCAAAGAAGCCCTAAAGACATTAGGGCTGGTGATGAACCGCCGCGGCGAGGGCAATATCGCGGTAGAAAATTATTGGTAAAAGCTATTGATGTATTGATAAAAGCTGCCGCTACAGATATTTGCTTAAATCTGATAAATAAAAGTTGTATTGCCGTTGTACAAAAACGCCGCTACTTGATAGACGAAAAGTAGCGGCGTTTTAATGGTTTATTACGTACGATTGATAGTCCATGTAGTTGGAGATCAAACCTGACTGGGCTCGGTGGCATCTGCGACAGGATTGATCGGGCCTTGCATCAGCTCAGGCTCATCGGCGTCGCTAATGATATCTTCATTGCTACTGGCGGCCAGTAGGTCACGATAGTTGATCTGAGTCTTTAAGATCATCTGCTCTTCTTCAAGCTCGCCATAATTAACTTGTACCTTGTGCAGTGTGCTGATGATTTTTTTGTTCTTTTTTAGCCAGCGGTTGATATCGAGGTAGATAACCTCGTTTTTGGCACGAGCAATGTTGATATACGATAAGATAAAGCCGAGCGGGTCTTTTTTGAGGATACGATGATAAAACCAGATAAACAGCTTGATGCCTTGGCGCTTGATAAAAGACTCGCAGCGCAGGTTTAGCACATCGGTATAGGTCTGCTGGCCAAAGACAAAACGCTGCACATTGCGATCGAGCTGTACATGAATCAAGCTAAAGTTACTGGCGACCTCGATATAGATGCCCGAGATATCAATAGTACAGTATAGGCGAAACCAGTCGTCGTGCATCTCAACGCGCAGCTCTAAGATGGCCTTTACATTGTCAGTGACAAACTTTTGCAAGGCATCGTTGACGTATTGCTGCGCTACCGGCAGCGATAGCTCGTTTTCAAACTTATCGGTGGTTTTGTTATAAAGGTTTTTAACAGATTGGGTGAGGCGCTCCCAGCCGTCGCTAAATGACTCATCAAAACGATAGCCAATGTTTTCAAAGTACTCATCAAAACTGTCTGAATTGTTTACGTTATCACTCATGTTATCAAAGTCACTCAAACGTATTATCCTTATAGTGCGCTATTAAAGTATGCACTTCTTGTTGTGTTCCTGCATATTATTGAAAGCAAGCATCCCAATGATAGGGTATTTGTTTTATAGTATCTCGACTATAGCATTTATAAAGCAGTATATAACAAATATCGTGGCTTCAAAATGAACACAGGCGTTTTATCGTAAATGATTTGTTTGCAGTGTGGATGGCGCGCCTGTTTGGCGGTTGTGCTGGCGACGCAATTCTATGTCATGTTATGATAGCCTCGGCACGGCATGAGTCAACCGCTTAGCGGTGCCTATTCATTGATACATAGATGAGCGGCAGACTTGTGTTGCGACGCTCATACCCTTAAGCTGAGAGCAACTGTGGCCTATATTAAAGACTCACAAAGTTATCATTTTTCAGCGCAAGCCCCTAAGCGCGATAGAAGTCTGCTTATGGCGATCGTCATCGCTGTGAGTGTGCATGTGCTGATTATTTTTGGTATCAGTTTTTCTATGGGGCAAGATCCGGCAGCGATGATGCAGGATGTGGCCAAGGCCTTGACGGACAACATGCAGCCAAATGAGGACGCGCACTTTATCGCCAACGCCTCGCAGGTCGGTGGCGGCACGATAGAAGAGCAGCTCAGGCAAGAAACTGATCAGGTCAGCCCGCTGTCAGCTGAGCAAATGAGCGAGACACAAGATGTGATCAATTTGCAGCGGCAGACCCGTCAGCAGCGCTATCAAGAAAGCTACCTGCGTACCACCTTGAGCTGGCGACAGGCAACCGTCGAGTCTGATAATGACAGTACGCAAGAGCAAGATGATATCATGGCGCAGGAAGAGCGTCTGCGCAAACAAATCGCGACATTAGAGGCGCAGTTGTCCCAGCGTCAGCAGGTCTATGCGACCAAATCAAAAGTGGTGACGGTCGATAGTAACTCGACGACGCGCGGCGCTGCAGCGGATTATATCAATACGTTTCGTGAGCATGTCGAGCGGGTCGGTAACCTGCATTATCCAGCGCAAGCTCGGGCGCAGGGTATCACCGGCGACGTACGCTTGATGGTGGTTATCAGTAGTGATGGCAATGTCAAAGCCATTCGTTTGCTAGAGAGCTCAGGCTCGACGATATTGGATGAAGCGGCAAAGCAGTCAGTGCGTCAAGCGGCACCCTTTGGCAAATTTACCGAAGACATGAGCGATATTGTAGAGCTGCGTTTGATACGTACTTATCAGTACAGCGATACAGTCAATGTGACGTATTAGCGGATGAGGTATCAATAAGCGACGTATCAATAAGCGATACAGCAAATCAAATAAAAGCCGTTTGCCAGCAAAGGCGAACCGGCGTTTTTATCAATACGCTTGGATATAAAACACACTTAAACAAAAAGAGTCAGTATGGAATTTTTAGGTTTTACAGTCGATGTTGCTGCTTTGACCAGTAACGCATTGAGCTTGGTAATCAAGGTGGCTTTTGCCATCGTTATATTTATGGTCGGGCGCTGGCTGGCCAAAAAAGCCGTCACCTTTGCTCATGGTATTATGCGTCGCAGTCATTTAGATGATACGGTGGCCAGCTTTTTAGGGCGCTTGCTTTATGGCGTGTTATTGGTGGTGGTGGTGTTGGCCGCGCTGAGCAAGGTCGGAGTCCAAACGACATCGGTCGTTGCCATACTGGGCGGTGCAGCAGTCGCGATTGGTCTGTCGTTAAAGGATCAGCTATCAAACTTTGCCGCTGGTATCATGATCGTTACTTTTCGCCCCTTTGTGCGCGGTGATTATGTACAGATTAGCAGCTATACAGGGACGGTGACCGAGATTACGTTGATCAACACCCACCTAACCACGATCAACAACCACGATATCATCATCCCAAATGGCGATATCACCACCTCAGCGGTGACCAATTATACGGCGCTGCCCAATCGCCGCGTCGATATCACAGTTGGGATCGGCTACGATGCCGATATCAAAACTGCCAAAGAGGTGATGCTGAGCTTGGCCAGAAACAACCCAATAGCCTTTACCGACCCTGAGCCTATCGTACGCGTGACCAATCTGGGTGACAACTCGGTAGATTTGACCCTCAATGTCTGGACGACCAATGCTGATTGGTGGACGATGCAGTGTGATTTGCTTGAGCAGTTTAAATACGCTTTAGATGATGAGAAGATTGAGATTCCATTCCCGCAGCGTAGCGTCCATGTCAAAGGCTTGGATCAGATGATTAATCAAATGGGTCAGTCGCAAAAACTGCCCATGACTAAAGACTGAGCAAGGATTGGTTATTCAGTGCTTGTTCTAAGGGATTGTTTCGGTCAAAAACCATCTCGTCAAATTCAAGCGTTTGGTAGATAGGGGTTTGGTAGGTTGAGACTTGCCAAAATCTCTATCTCAAACCCTTCCATCTCATCTTGCTCAGCTTGTCCAAGCTCGTGATCAAAGCCTAGTAGATGCAGCATACCATGTACTAGTAAATGACTGATATGCTGCGCGACGCTCTTGTCTTGTTCGCCGGCTTCTCGCACCACGACTTCATGACAGATGATCAGCTCGCCGAGTGGCAAGGTCGGCATCAAGTCAATAATGGCGACGGGTAAGTCGCTTGGATAGGATAAGATATTGGTCGCATAATCCTTGCCCCGCGCCTCTAGGTTTAATTCACGACCTTCAGTTTTGTCAGTAATATAGATATCTAGCGCTTTGATTTTTTGCTGCCACGTCTCAAGACTAATATCTGTAAAATAAGGGAGCATCAGACCACTCTCTATACGTCTATCTATATATTTCAAAGTTGCAGCCATGATTGGCAATAGACGATCTGCACTGTAGTAACGACTGATTAACCCCTCATCGATACTATCGAGAGCGCTGACATCAAGCTCAATTTTGTCTAGATTATTTATCTTTAGGGCGTTTATATTATCGTTGTTAGATTGGTTCATAGCGTCACCTTCAGGAGAGATATAGTCGATTATAAATAAAACAGATAGATTGTATGTCAACGTGGAACTGGTATAAACTTTTCTTGCGTGCTGTGCCTACGCCGACAGATGCTTCGAAAATTTCACTGCGTATTGTCTGAAAAATAGCCGCCGCCAGTGCGATGGTTGAATGTTCAACACGCCCTAATATTAACGAAAAGACCAGATCACTATGTTTAGTAATCCGGTCTTTTGGGTTAGACATAACAGTTTAACGACGTTTAGCTACAGTTTAGAGGCTGCATCTGCCACCGCCTGTCTGCGCTCTTGCTCTTTGATGCGCTCAAACTTACGTTTTTCTTGTAGCGCGATTTGCTCTTCATCAAACACATCATAGGCTTCGACGATTTTTTGTACCAACTGATGGCGCACCACGTCTTTTGAGTCAAACTTAGTAATATGAATCTCTTCGATACCGCTCAAGATATCCATCGCCTGTGCCAAGCCTGATTTGGTACCGCGTGGCAAGTCGACCTGTGAGATGTCACCGGTGATGACGGCGCGTGAGCCAAAGCCCAGACGCGTCAAAAACATCTTCATTTGCTCAGGTGTGGTGTTTTGCGCCTCATCCAAGATGACAAATGAGTTGTTTAAGGTGCGGCCACGCATATAAGCCAGCGGCGCAATCTCGATGATTTGCCGCTCGATCAATTTGCCGACCTTCTCAAAGCCAAGCATCTCATAGAGGGCATCGTAAAGTGGACGCAGATAGGGGTCAATCTTCTGTGTGAGATCACCGGGTAAAAACCCCAGCTTCTCCCCAGCTTCTACCGCTGGACGTACCAGCAGTATGCGCTCAATCTCATTGCGCTCTAGCATATCGACCGCGCAGGCCACCGCCAGATACGTCTTGCCGGTACCAGCAGGCCCAATACCAAAGGACACATCGGAGCTGAGCACGTTTTTGACATAGCGCTGCTGGTTGCCCCCGCGCGGGATGATACGGCCTTTGCGCGTACGCAGGCTAATGGGGGTAAACTCATCTGCTGAATCCAAATCAGCTGTATCGTTCTCATTATCGGCAGACTCTTGCTCATCATCTGCCATGTCTTCATCGCGGGAGACGCTCGATTGGATAATCAAATGCAGCTCTTCTGCACTGATATCCTTGGTGTTTTGCGCCTCATCGACCAGTTTATAAATGATGCGTTCGCCGCGCTCGACCGCAGTCACATCCCCGCTCAGGCAAAAGTCGCCTTGGCGTTGAATGATCTTGATATCGAGGCGATCTTGTAGGTATTTCATGTGGTTATTGTATTCACCAAGCACGGTTTTGAGCTGTGCTGGGGTCAGTGATTCAAACTTTATACGGCGGCTCATAGAATCAGTCAAGCGATTATCCTTGTGTTGTGTACCCGCTGCTATCGCCTAGTGCTGATGAGATCAACATGGAGAGTGCCACGGGCTTCAGAGATAAAAAATAAAATGCTAAAAAATAAAATGGGTAATAAAAGTCGTTCGTCAAGGTGTCTGGGCGGGCAGTGTGTCACGCGCCTTTTAACACGCAGGTGGCGTATCTGCTAGCGATATAGATAACGGTAAATTATTATTGGTTTTGGGATTAATGATAAATCAAAGTCTTGTCTTCATTATGGTAGATAGTTTTTAAAATTCAAGCCATCGCCTGCCCAGATGGCGGGGTTTTTGTATGTGGATTGCAACCACGGGCTGGTGGGCAAACGGCTGCAATGGTGAGGTATGCTTTGGCGTAGCTTACCCTCATGTCAGTCTTTTATGATATGACCGCAAACAGGCGAGTACACGCTTTGCATACGTGTCAGGGCACAGAAACTCAAGCAAACTGTGGTAATCTAGGGCATTAATAAATAACGCCTGAAAAATAAGAAAGCACACCATTAAAAGCAATATGATTAGGAATAGCATGATGCAAAACACTAATGCAACGTCATCAACTGTCAAAAAAAAAGCAGCAATCACTGAGCAGCAAGTGCTGATCGCAGGCGGCGGTCATGTGGGTCTGTCCTTTGCCTTGCTGCTTGCCCATCACGGTATCGCCAGCACCTTGCTCGAAAAAAACAGCTACCCAACCATCAGCCCGCAAGATGACCGCACGCGCAGTCATTATTTGGACAGTCGCAACACCGCTCTGTCGCGGCGCACCGTACAGATTTATCAAGAGATTGGGCTGTGGGATGAGCTACAAAGCCATGCCTGCCGTATTGATGCGGTACAGATCAGCGAGCAAGGCAGCTTTGGCCGCGCGCAATTAAATAAGGCGGACGAGCAGGTCGAGTCGTTTGGGCAAGTGATGGAAAACGCTTGGCTGGGGCGCAAGCTATTACTGGCCGCGCAGCAAGAGCCGCTGATTAGTATCATTGATAATGCCAACGTCATCGCTGTCGAGCAGCAGCCTGATGGCGTGACGCTCAGCTTTAGCTACTACGGCGAAGAAGAGCACGAGCAGCAGTTGCAGGCCAGTCTACTGGTCGCTTGCGATGGCCGCGACTCTACCGTACGCCAGCTATTAGACATCGGCACAACGACGTATGATTATCAGCAAACCGCCATCGTCGGAGTGGTAGAGACGGATAAGCCGCACGACCATGTCGCCATTGAGCGCTTTAGTCCAGCAGGGCCACTGGCGGTGCTGCCATTGACCGACCCAGATGGCGATGGCAATGAGGAATATCAACAAGGCTACAGACGCTCGGTGGTTTGGGTCTGCCCAAAAGGCGAAGAGACAAGATACCTAGAAGATGATGCGCATTTTTTGGCGACGTTGCAGGGAGCATTTGGCGATCGTGCTGGCACGTTTGTCAACGCTGGTCGCCGCGGTGCCTATCCGCTGACGCGCGTACTGGCAGATAAGCAAGTCATTGGCCGCTGCGTCATCATGGGTAATGCCGCCCACACCTTGCATCCTGTGGCAGGTCAAGGCTTTAATCTATGTATGCGCGATGCTCACGTACTGGCAAAAATGCTGAGCGCGCAAGTGCTGCGAGGCGAGGATATCGGTAGTCCGGCATTGCTCACGCGCTACGAAAAAGCCCGACAAACCGACCAAAAACGCGTCATTCGTTTTTGTGATGCGGTCGTCCATGGCTTTACCCACCCTAATCCCGCCATCAAACTGGCGCGTAACATGGCACTGGTGGCGTTTGATAAATTGCCCAATATCAAGCCGCTGGTGGCAAATTATGCGATGGGCTTAAAATCGTAATATCCATAACTAAAATGATACAAGCATTTTTAGCAGTACTTTGGCCAGTAGCAGTATTTATTTTTAAATGTTTATCACGTCCTGATATCGAGAGCTAACTTATGACAAACAACCATACACTCATTATCGGCGGCGGTATCGTCGGTGCGACGCTGGCGCTAAACCTGGCACAGGCCAAAATGCCCGTGACCTTAATCGATGCGCGTCCTGCTCGAGATGAGTCTGCATGGCAACAGGTTCTTGGCAAGCGAGATGCCCGTGTTTATGCACTGAGCCTCGCCAGTATTGCGCTGCTAAAAGACGTAGGCGCTTGGCAAAAGATAGCACTATCGGGGCGCAAGGCGGATTACTCGCAGATGCAGGTATGGCAGCTCAATGGTATGGGCGAGCTATTATTTGGCGATAGTGACCGCAGTGCGCCAGAGCTGCTTGGCAGTATGGTTGAACCAGCGGTCATCGAGTATGCCTTGTGGCAGCGTCTGTCTGAGGAGGATGTCAGTGATTATCTGACCGTCATCGCAGGGCAAAAAGTCGTCAATATGGACTGGCGCGGGACGCAGCAGGGCTACCGTGTGACGCTAGCGGACGGCGCTGCTATCGATACGCATCTGCTCGTCGGTGCCGATGGTCGTGGCTCGTTTGTCCGTCAGCAGGCGGCGATTGGGCTGGACACGCTTGATTATAACCAAACCGCGATTTGCTGCGCGATTCAGACTGCCAAGCCCCATCAAGCGACCGCGCGCCAAGCCATGCTACCGACCGGCACGCTGGCTCTGTTGCCCTTAGCGGATATCACTGATGAAGATAAAGCCAATTCGCAGCATTGGCAGTCTATTGTCTGGACACTACCGCGCAATGACGCACTGGCTTTGCTTGAGGAAGACGAGCGCGTGATCGCTGATAAATTGGCCGCTGCCAGTCACTATGAGCTGGGTACCATCGAGCAGATAGAGTCCATCGCCAGTTTTCCACTGAGCGCGCAGCAAGCGAAGCGTTATGTACAGGACAATTTGGTGCTAATAGGCGATGCCGCCCATGGCGTGCATCCGCTGGCAGGTCAAGGGCTAAATTTGGGTATGCTCGATGTGAAGGCGCTAAGTGAGCAGCTGATGCACGACTATACGCGTAGCGGCAATAAGCTGTGGGGCAGTAACCAAACTTTGCGTAGCTATGAGCGTCTACGCCGACCGCATAATAGCCTGATGATGCATAGCTTTTCGGCGCTTAATTGGCTGTTTGCAGGCTCGCTTGCGCAGATGCGTCCGATTCAGCAGATTCGCAGTGAAGGCATGTACCGCGTTGGCAAGATAAAACCACTCATGCGATTGTTTGCGAAGCAGGCGAGTGGGGTTTAGGGCATATTGTGACAACCAAATAATAAGAATATTTCGATGAAGCATATTTTAATTGATTATGAAAACATTCAACCCAAGAGCTTTGAGGGCATGGATACAAAGGAATGCCATGTATGGTTGTTTTTGGGCATACATCAGCAAAAGAGCTTGCCACTTGGGTTGGTCGAAGCATTACTCGAATTCAACAGCGATAATGTACATATCATCAAGATGCAGCATGCAGGTAAAAACGCTTTAGATTTTTACTTGTCTTTTTATCTTGGCAAGATATCTGAAATCGATGCACAGGCGGATGTGTGTATTTTGGCAAGAGACAGTGGTTACGATATCTTGGTTGAGCATCTCAACACTGTGTATGACGGTATGGCCATCACACGCGCAGCAGATGCCAAGCAATTAAGCCTTGCCTATGAGGTAGAGAACACGATAGAGGCTGATATAGAACAAAGTCAACTCATCGTTGATACCAGTCAAAACGAAGTGTTCTATGACGATACTAATAGTGATGATCTGGTAGAGATAAAGACCGCTACAGCACAAATCATTGAAGAAAAAACGTCTCAATCTGTCATTCATGACTGCTATGTTTTGGTGTTCGATAACATAGTAAATCGCAAGATGTTTTTGCCAAGCTATAAATCAAACCTATTCTCTGCGATGAAGAAATACGCGTTAGCAGAAGCTTTAGTTAAATTTGATGAAGCCGAACAAAACAATATCGTTGAAAAAGTCTTTGATAAATTTATCAAGAAAGGACTTATAGAGCTCGATAGTAAAAACGAAAAACTCTGCTACAACACAGACAGTCAGGGTATATTAAATTTAGTAACCGAAAAAGTATTACTAAGTAAAGCTAAGACTATGACTGGATTAACCAACGTCATCAAACAAAAACTTGCCAGCTATCGTCAAAAAAACGATGAGTCCCAAGTAAACCTAGTTATTACATGGCTAAAAAATCAAGGACTGATAAAGCAAAACAATCAAAAAGTTTGTTATCCAACCTTAGATGATTTATCAGTCCATAAAACAAAAACCAGTGTCAAAAACGTAAGCTCAAAGACGATAGACCAACGTACCGTATATCAATGCGCTATTGCATCTATTAAGGCTCGGCCTGTCAGCTCACGACCTGTAAAAAAATCGAGTTTAATCAATTACCTTAACAGTCATCTGCGCGATGAAGACCCCAAAACAATTGATAATATCGTCAAACAAATGGCTGGCAATCAGGTTGTCACGATATCTAGTAATAACAAGCTTAGTTATAACATCTAGTCAACTCACCCCAACGCCGAAAACGCCACCATCAGTACGGGCGAGACAATATTAATAATAAAGCCAAAACTAATCGCTAGTGGCACGACCTTAAGGCCGCCAGATTGTTGAATAATCGGCAAGGTAAAGTCCAAGCTCGTTGCGCCGCCAAGTCCAACCGCTGCTGACGGATACTTACGCATAAAGACGGGAATAAATAGCAGCGCAAAAAATTCACGTATCAAGTCATTAAACAGCGCCACGCTGCCCCAAATCGCGCCATAAGCCTCGGTCATGACGATGGCCGATAGCGAGTACCAGCCAAATCCAGACGCCAGCGCCAAGCCTTTCGTCCATGACACATCGCTAAACATCAGCGCAAAGACAAGCCCGCCTACCAATATCGAGAGGGTAAAGATAATACTCATCTCCACCCCGCGCTTATTGAGCAAGACTTCTTTTAGGGTGATACCCGAGCCTTTGAGACCGATACCGACCAATAAGATTAATATCATTAGCATGACGGTCATGGTGTTTTCAGGCGGCATATAACCTGCCGGTAAAAAATAACCAATCACCATGCCAATCACGACACAAACCACTTGTGCCAAGCTACCGCGGATACTGACGCGGTGCTCTTTAGATTTGGCTACTGGTTTTTTGGCTTGCCAAGGTTTTAGATGATCAAAGAGCATTAGGCTAAATAGCCCCGTACCTATGGTCAATATCGACAATATAATGACATACAAGGCAATCTCACCTATCTGACTGCCCAGCCCTTCCACTTGTGACAGCTCGATACCGATGAGCGCCAAGATAATAAACACCAAGTACGACAAGCCTTTATCCGCAAGCTTGGTCATTTTGGGATTCGAGGGGATGGCAAAGCCAATAAACATTGGCATTAATACCAGGACAAGGGTAATCAGGCTTTGCATGTCGGCAGGCTCGCAGCGGTTTTAAACAAGCCGAAGATTGTATCATATTCACTTATAAATACGGCTATCCGCGCATGATATTCATCATAAAATAGAACGATACTGGCCGCGAGTAGTATTTTTATATGCTTGGCTTATCTTTACCTGATCAACTTTTGTTGCTACATTAAGGCACTCAACCTTTGTGGTCAGCCCTATGTCGCTCTATCAGCTCAAATCTCAGTTTCAAGACCAGTTGCGCCCCATAAGCGATACATTGGCTAAGTCAGGATGCAGCGCCAATCAAGTGACGATATCTGCTGTGATACTCAGCCTAGGGACGGCCTATGTGATTGCCAAGCCTGCGGCTCACCATCAGGCGCTTTGGGCGCTGCTACCGTCGTCGCTGTTTGTGCGTATGGCGCTCAACGCCATCGATGGCATGATGGCGCGTGAGCATGCACAGGCATCTGCGCTGGGCGGTGTGCTCAATGAAGCAGGTGACATTATTGCCGATACGGCGCTCATCAGCAGCTTGCTACCTCATAGCGCTCAGCCAAGCTGTCCATCTAAAAATGTGATTGACCAACAGGCTCATCAGCAGCGTCATGTCTTTGGGATGATGATACTGAGTGTCAGCACTGAGCTGATAGCCATCGCCTGCGATGCTGCGGTGGGCGCTCGAGCCAATCAAGGGCCGCTGGGCAAAAGTGACCGCGCGTTTGTGTTGGGCGCGCTTGGGGCGGCAAAAAGCCTTAGCGTACCGATATCATTGTCTCATCGCTCAGCAAGTCCGTTTTTTATGCTAATAGAAATACTACTGCTAAAAACATGCCTCAATCGTCTGCGCTATATGGTCGCACTGTATCTACAGCGTCAGCCGCCTGTACCGCGCTCAGCCCATACTACTTTGGAGTCCCAGACCATGTCTTCTGATTTTATAAATATAAATGATACAGCGGCGCAGGATATGCCAGTCTCTCCTAGCGCGGCTACAGAAGTATTACAAGCAGCCGTGATAGAAGGCGAGAGCTGCTATAACGCGTATGATGGCACGGCGATTTATTACCGTTATTGGCTAACGATGCCTATTGAGCAGTTAAAAAACGCCGATCAGTGCTTACGGCAAGTGATTTTGTTGCATCGTGGTCATGAGCATTCAGGACGTCTGGCAGAGCTGGGGCAGCAGTTTGCAGCGGCAGGCTATCAGGTGTTTGCGTGGGATGCGCGCGGCAATGGCCGATCAGGTGGTATCAAAGATCATGCCGAGAGCGTCACCGAGCTTGAGCGCGATTTAAATGACTTTGTTCAGCTGGTGATGGGACAAACCGGCATCGCCATCGACGACACACTAATCGTCGCCAGTAGTATCGGTGCCGTGCTCGCCGCCGCGTGGGTGCATGATTATGCGCCCAACATCCGCGGCATGATACTCGGCACACCTGCGCTCAAGATTCGTCTGTATCTGCCTTTTGCCATACCGTCGCTAAAGGTAGCGCGTACGCTTGGACTGATGTCACGCGTCAGCAGCTACGTCAAAGCGCAAGTACTCACCCATGACCAAGACGCGCAGCACGCCTACAATGCCGACCCGCTGATCTCTAGCAGCATCTCAACCGACCTGCTGATCGACACGCACGCGACCGGTCAGCGTCTGCTCGATGATGCAGAGGCCATCACCGTACCGACCTTTGTCTTGTGTGCTGGCAAAGACTATGTGGTGGATAAGCAAGCAGAGCGGACATTTTATGAGGCGATCAATAGTTCAAGCAAACGCTGGCAGCTGTATCCTGATAGCTACCATGCCATCTTTCATGAGACCAACAAAGCCGACGTGTTTGCCGACTGTCTGGCGTTTGCCGAGGACGTATTTAGCACACCGGTACAAACAGCGGATTTAAGAGCGGCGCATTTGCATAGCGCCAGCAAAGACAAGGTCGATCGACTGGCCATCAAGCCATTTAATCCAAGCTTTGCGCTGACTCGGTTGGCAATGCAAACATTTGGTCATGTGAGCGATGCGATTGCCACAGGGCTTGAGCATGGCTTTGACTCAGGGCATTCGCTCGATCATGTCTATCAAAACCAGCCTAGTGGCCAAAACAAGTTTGGTCAAGCGGTCGATAAATTCTATCTTAACAACATCGGCTGGCAAGGCATTCGTATCCGCCGCGAGCATATATTAGAGCTGGCGCGTATCGCACTGACAGCTATCGAAGACAACAACCCCCAAGGGAAAAAACCAAGTAGCTCTGAGCGCTATCAACCAAAGCTGCTAGATATCGCCAGTGGCCATGGTTATTATGCATTTGATCTGTTGACGGCGTTTACGGGGCTACAAGCTGAGCTGCGAGATTATGAGGTGCATAATATTCAAGCGCTACAGGCAAAAGCTGAACGCTTAGGTATCACTGATCGAGTGGTGGTCAGGCAGCAGGACGCTTTTGACCCTGCCAGTTATACGCAGGCCGTGCAGGAGGATAGTGCCACCGCGTCATCACTACATATGCCATCATCAAACAACGCAAAATCTGATGCAGGGTTTGATATCGCTATCGTCTCTGGATTGTTTGAGCTGTTTTCTGACAACCGCTTACCCGAGACTGCATTAGCAGGTATTTATGATAACTTAAACACAAATGGCTACCTGATTTATACCAATCAACCATGGCACCCTGAGCAAGAGTTTATCAGTAAAACCTTAAACAACCATCGCGGCCGTGACTGGGTGATGCGTTGCCGCTCACAAGCGGAGATGGACCAGCTGGTCAGGCAGGCAGGCTTTCAAAAAGTCAGCATGCGTATCGATCGTTTTGGTATCTTTACAGTGTCACTGGCGGTAAAGGTCGCCCCGCTTGATGACAAATAAGCACACAACATATGAGCGCGTGCAGCTGTTTTCGGGAGGCGGCTCGCGCTTTGCCTATTATCTGGGCAGTTATGCCGCGCTGGTCGCCCATGATTTGAGGCCAGATATGATCATAGGTACTTGCGGCGGCAGCCTCTCGGCGTATTTGGTACATCTTGCACCTGAGCCAAAAGACTTGCAAGCACTGCTGTATAGTCATGAGCTGTATACCGCCATTTGTGCAATCAGGCATGTCAGGCCAGATGAAGCAAATAGACGATCAAAAATGCGCTATATAACGCAGGCCATACAGCGTTGGCGCTTAGCAAGCAAGCAAAGCGCCAAACCGCAACGCTCATCGCCAGCCAGCTATGAGCAGCTACTCGCAGAGCTGCAGCAATTGGCCATGTTTCGTATCGATGATGAGCGGTATTGGCTCGATGCGCTATCTGGTGTTGCCAATGAGCGTAATGAGCGTAGAGACAAGAGTGCCTGTGGTCATAATTGTATTCAAAGCACCAAGCCAGCCATACCTGAGGTTGCCATCATCGCCTGCCGTCTGCAAAAAGCCTCTGGGGTTGACAGCGCGTGGCCACCTGCCTCATATACGGCGGCGGGTCCAGCAGCAGTATTGCAAGAGTTGTTATTTGCCTCGCCGCGTGTGGCGACTATGATGTCGCTTGCCGCCGCCATGCAAGGCGCAACTGACAATAAGATACGATCACCTGCGCATGCGTTTGCTGATGGGCGCATACCGCCGCATGTACAGATAGTGAGCCAGTGGAGTTTTGCGGACGCGATACGTGCGTCTATGGCCGATATGTACTATCTACCACCCACCCATATTTCAGCGCTCGGTTGGTGCTTAGGCGGCGTCATCAACCTCACGCCCGTTGAGCTGGCCTGTCAGCTGGGGCAAACGGTATTTGCCGAGAGCAAAGCGGGTTATGATACCTGGCTTGCTGCCCCAGCGATTAAGCGTGTCTTTGGTTTTGATCCCAATGCTCGTTTGGCACAGGTGCATGGCTATCAGAGAGAGGCAAGCCCTCGCCATACCGAGCCGCTGCATTGGTTGCCGTTTGCTGACAATGCCGAGCAGCTCGCAGGTCAAAGCGTGCAAAAGCGCTTTAGTATAAAGCAAATGACCGTAGCGTTGATTCATCGTGATTATGATGGTTTTGTGCAGCAAATGCAGGCGCAGTGGCAATATGGCTATCAGCGAACGAGCAGCTATATTCGGCAGCATACGCTATAGTTGACTACTTTCGCGCTACCGTTTTACAGGCGTACTGTGTTTATACCTTTGCTTATGCCTATACCGCCAGCGGCTATGCCGCATTTATCCCAGTAGCGCGCTTAGACTTATAACGATGGTATTTTGAACTGACGATATACGCATACCGCGATTTATGCCGAACCGATGATATGACAGATCTTAAACCAAACGCCTTAAAGCCTGCCACCGCTGATGCACCGCACGTTATCATCGTCGGTGGCACCAGTGGTTTGGGGTTGGCATTGGCACGTCATCACCAGCAACTGGGCTGGCATGTGAGTGTGGTGGGTCATGATCGCCAAAAAATAGCGCAGATCAATCGTCAATATCCGCACATCACCACCTATCGCTGTGATCTGACTGACCGCGCCCAAACGCATGAGTTTTTGCAGCGCTTATCTGCCATCACGTTTTATCGGCTGATTTATAGTGCGGGCAGTTATACCAACGAGCGGGTGCGGACGCTCAATGCGGCAGACAGCACGCGCATGCTAGCGATTAACTTACAAGCATTTGAGCAGGTGTTTTGGTGGGCAAGTGAGCGGCTAAAACAGCAGCCGACATCGTTTGACATGAGGCAATATGGCAAGCCAAGTCTCATCTGCATTGCCTCCGTCGCTGGGGCGTTGAACTATCCTTATGCCAGCCTCTATGCCAAAAGCAAACGCGCGATGATAGCCACGGCCAGCGCCTATCGCTTGGCACTGCGCCCGTATGATATTCAAGTAAACGGCATCGCCTCAGGCTATATCGATACCCAAGCGCTGCGTGATCTAAATGACGGTGACGCCAGCCATAAGCCATTTATCATCAGTACACAGACCGCCGTCCAGCATGTCATGCAAGCGATCGCTGATGATACCGAGCTTGCCATATTTCCATGGGCGATGCGTTATATTGTTTATGCCTTAAACAGTGTGCCCAAGCCGTTATTAGACTGGGTATTACGCAGCCAGCTTGATAAAAAACAATGAGTAATGAAAAATGAGTAAAAAAACTGTCTTTGCAACAGGCTTTATTTAGCCCAGCAGCCAATAAAGGATGGTAAAGATAGGCACGCCAATCAGCAAGCTATCGATACGGTCCAATACGCCGCCGTGCCCTGCTAGCATGGTACCTGTGTCTTTGATACCGTGCTGACGTTTAAACGCAGACTCTAGCAGATCGCCTGCGATACCGCTCACTGCCAATCCATATGCGGCTAGCAAGCAAAGCCACCATTCAAACCCCGTCAGCCAAACCCCCAGTAGTGATGCCAGTAGCGCGGCACACATACTGCCAAAGACAGCGCCTTCAATGCTTTTGTTGGGGCTGATGCGTGGCGCTAGGCCACGTGAAAACAGGCGATGACCAAGTAGGCGACCACATAGATACTGCGCGATATCGTTAAATTGACTGGCAAATAAGACAAACAATAAGACACCATACTGCTCGCGTTGCCACGTCAGCTGCTGGAGGGCAATCAAGCTGGCAATCAAAGCGACAAATGCCATGCTTAATAACCCATCTAAACCCGTTGGGCGCGTGTAGTGTGGAGTGGTCGCGCTAGCGGTGTGGTCAGCAGAAGAGGTGGGAGTGACGCTTGCCTGCAGGCCGCGGCTTTGCAGCTTATGGATCAGTCGCGCTCTACTAGGTAGGCACCATATCCGTTTGATTTCGTAGCCACCGCGCAGACCAATCAGCACAAAAAAACCAATAAGCAGCCATTGATAGGGATATCTGGACGTCAAAAGCTCGGCATGGCGATCTGCTATCTTTGCGATTGCATAGCAGCCAAAAAGCGCCGCCAGCATAAACCACCATGAGCGTGCGATCAGATAAATCTTCGGTAGGCGTCTGCGCAGGCGTGGTATGGCCAGCGCTCCCCATACCGCGCTAACCACCCCCATCAGCGCGATCACAAAGACGATATCAGAAGCCATACCTTTAAGATCCAAATGCCACCATTTTATGTCGCGGGTTATGTCGCAACGTTTACAGCTGAGTTGTTATGATAGCGTAAATGCTTCTTTAATCCTAACTATAGTTGATAAAATATATGGTATTAGCTGATATTAACCAGATTCCCGCATGGCTAAAGGTGGTACAGTTGTTTTTTGCACATCCGCTGTTGTTATATGGGCTGTCATGTCTATATCGTCAATAGTAGCAAATGCGGTCAGCGAGGGCGGCTCAATGACACTGGTCAAAGACTTGCTCGCTAAGTTTGGATAGTCTTGTCTATAATGACCGCCGCGACTCTCATGACGCTGATAAGCCGACTGCATAATCAAAGCCGCTAACTGCAACTGCCTAGTTAATTGAACATAGGGCAGCGTATGGTAAGAGATGAGGTGGTCTTGGTTTTTAGTATCTATATGATCAAAGCTTCTACCACCGAGCTGCTGTTGCCACTGCCGGATTTGCCCCAGCGCTTGCTCAAGCTGCTCGGCGCTACGAGTGATGCCCAGATGCGAGGTCATTAACGCTTTTAATTGGGTGGTTATGCCAGCAATGTCCTTATTTGTACTGGTGTGGACATTGGCATTGTGATGGTCATTAGTATGGCGTTGGTACTCAATGGGCGATGGCAAGGTAATACGTTGATAATCTGCCAGCATCGGCGGGGTCCAAATATCATAGATGGACTGCTCTGAGTTAATATAAATGGACGTGGCGTCTGGTTTTTTAGTTGCGTGTAGATAGCGCGGGATATCGGCGGCGATATGGCGCCCGACCACCACGCACTCAAGCAGCGAATTACTGGCCAAGCGATTAGCGCCGTGTAAGCCTGTATAAGCAACTTCTCCTGCCGCATAAAGCCCTGTCACATCGGTCAAGCCATTAGCAGAAGTGACCACGCCGCCGCAGCTATAATGCGCGGTGGGGGCTACTGGGATCGGGTCGGTGGTGATGTCGATGCCAAGGTCTAATAGTGTCTGATAAATCTGCGGAAAGTGCGCTTGGAGAAATGCCGCTGGTAAGTGACTGACATCGAGATGAACGTAGCCAAGTCCATTGATGCTAATTTGCTCGGCGATAGCACGAGCAACGATGTCTCTTGGTGCCAGCTCTGCGCGTGTATCAACCTCTAGCATAAAGCGTTTACCTGTCTGCGGGCAGTACAGCCGTCCGCCTTCACCGCGCAGGGCTTCAGAGATTAAAAAACTACTGTCACCAAGCGCCAAGCCTGTCGGATGAAACTGGATGAACTCCAGATTTGCCAAGCGGCAGCCTGCCTGCCAAGCCATCATCACGCCATCACCGACACAGACATTGGGCGCGCTGGCACGTTTAAACAACTGCCCTAAACCGCCACTGGCCAGCACCACCGCGCGACTATGCAAGGTTAGCTGTCGTTGATGAACGTGATCAAAAACAAGTGCACCTTGGCAACGATTGTCAGTATTTTTTAGCAGATGAAACGCTTCATGATAGGGCAGGATGGTGATATTGGACGCCGCTTGCGCTTTTTTAACTAAGGCTTCCATAATATGTCGGCCAGTGGCATCATCAGCATGGGCAACGCGCCGGCAGCCATGGCCGCCTTCTTTGGTCAAGTGTAAATCACTGGTTTGTAAGGAGGTCGACTCAAAACCTCTCTGATAAAGGGTTTCAAGCCTATTTAATGTTGCTATTTTTTCTGATGACGCGTGTTGTTTTGGGAGGCGAGTAAAGGGCACGCCTTGCTCGCACAGCCATTGCACCGCTTGCTCGCCTGAGCTTAGGATCTCTGTGGTGTTTTTTGCCTCGCACAATCCTGCGCCAGCGATAAGCGTATCAGCGATATGATCGGCGGCACAGTCTTTGGCATCTAAACTTGCCGCGATACCGCCTTGGGCATAATGACTGGAGCAAAGGTCCAGCGCCGCTTTGCTTAATACAGTCACGTTCAGTGTTTGCGGTAAGGCCAGCGCTGTGCTCAACCCTGCAAGACCTGCGCCAATGATCAACACGTCTGTGTGTCTGACGTCATGGGTATCCTCAGCAGAGGTGCTTGTATTAGCGGCTGTATGCGCCTCACTCATCTTAGGCGGCTCCCACATTGGCAAAGAGTGCGCGGTCTTTGACAATGTCACCGCTTGTAGTGACGCGCCGCTTTTGCGCTTCGGCAAAATCCAGCATGCGTTGTAAAGGTTTTTTGGCAGCCACTGCCAGCTCAGGCGTCAATGTGACTTCACCGCTTCGCTGTGTCAGACACTGCTCGATACCTTTTAGGCCATTCATCGCCATCCACGGGCAAAACGCGCAGCTCTTACAGCTGGCGCTTTCACCAGCGGTCGGTGCCGCCAAAAAGCGCTTGTTTGGCGAGCGTTTTTGCATCTCGTGCAAGATGCCCAAATCGGTCGCTACGATAAAGGTCTCGGCATCCATCTCATAGGTCGAGCTGAGCAGCTTACTGGTCGAGCCGACGACATCAGCGAGCGCAACCACGCTATCAGGCGACTCTGGATGTACCAGCACTTTGGCGTCAGGATGCTCCTCTTTTAATTGCAGCAGCTCGGTCGCCTTAAACTCATTGTGCACCAGACAAGAACCTTGCCAGAGCAGCATGTCTGCGCCAGTCTCACGAGCGATATATTTGCCCAAATGACGGTCAGGCCCCCAAATGATCGACTCACCTTGCGCATGTAGATGACGGACGATATCGATACCGACAGAGGAAGTCACCACCCAGTCGGCACGCGCTTTGACCGCGGCGCTGGTATTGGCATAAACCACCACGGTACGCTCAGGATGGGCGTCACAAAATGCGGCAAACTCATCTGCAGGACAGCCCAAATCAAGCGAGCATTCCGCTGCTAAGTCAGGCATCAGGACGGTCTTTTCCATACTTAGGATTTTTGCTGACTCGCCCATAAAGCGCACGCCAGCCACCACCAATGTCTGCGCTTCATGGGCTTGTCCAAAGCGCGCCATCTCAAGCGAGTCACCGACACAGCCGCCAGTCGCCAATGCCAAATCCTGAATAAAAGGATCGACATAGTAATGAGCGACGAGCACAGCGTTATGCGTTTTTAGCAAGTGCTTGATATTTTCTTCAACCGCCAGCCGCTCAGAGCGTGGCAACTCGGTAGGTATTTTTGCTTTGGCGTATTCGGTGGTCATCTGAGTGGCGATGCGCTGGTCGGTACTCATGATAGGGGCGTCGTATGGATAAGTTTTCATAGCTGCAACCTTTCCTTTGGTGCGATAGTGACACATCATATGTCGTAATATTGGAATGACTCGCTAAAGCAAAATCATAAATTGTTTTAATTATGCTCATTTTGAGCATAAAAACAAGGGTTTTTTATGATTTTTCTAACTATAGTCAATCCTAAATAAAACTGACATGCTAGATATTATGTTCACGTGCTACTGGTATTTATTTTGCGTAGCCTTTGTCGGCGTAGGCACAGCACGCAAGAAAAATGAATACCAGTAGCGCTGTACCTGTTTTAAAGTACATTAACTATATTAAGGCGTGCAGCTTGGCTGATGTTACAGCGACAGACTGTGATCGTCTTAGATTCGAGCTATACTAGGAGGGTAATATTATGTAGGTAAACGGTGCTAACGACTGCTGTAGCACGGCTGTTTTGATTGTATACTGAGTTTGTTTTTGTACTCAGCTTGTTTTTGTACTACGTTTGATTTTCTACTGAGGATGATAAATACACTTATGACGTTGTCTTATTCACATGCGCATCAGCAAGGCAGTGGTACCACCGAGGTGGTTGCCGTACTCGTTGCGATTACCGAGCATACCGCCCGTGTCCTAACGGTCGATCAAGGTAAGCTATTGCCCAATGGGCCACTGATGCCGCTGCATCGCTCGTTGCAAGCAGGGGTGCGCCAGTGGGTGGAGGAGCAGACGCAGCAGCCACTTGGGTATTTAGAGCAGCTTTATACCTTTGTCGATACCAATAGACGCAACGTTGATGGTCATGCTTTAGTATATGTCAGCTATCTAGGGCTGGTGCAGGAGACACAGACGCCAAAGCTGCCCAGCCAAGCGCTATGGCGAGATTGGTATGATTACTTTCCGTGGGAAAACCACTTAGATGGCGCGCCAACTATCATTATCTCGTTTATCGTGCCAGCGTTATTGGCATGGGCAGAGGAGGCGGATGATGCTATCACCCAGCAGCGGCGACGTCAGCGTATTGAGCTGTGTTGGGGCGTCGGTGAAGCGCATGTGATAAGCCAACAGCCGCCAAGCTTGGGTGCCACCAGCGCAGCCAGCCGGGAGCGGCTGCCAGAAAATAGAGAATGGGTCGCCGAGCATGTATTGCTGCGCTATGAGATGCTTTATGAAGCAGGGTTGATACCTGAAGCGCCAAGCTATCCGCCAAGCTACTTAGCCAATGTGTCCACCGAGCTGCCCAAAAACTGGTCGCAGCTGATAGGTGAGCCAATGTATTACGATCATCGCCGCGTGATTGCCACGGCCATCTCTCGATTACGTGCCAAAATAGAGTATCGGCCGCTGATTTTTGGTTTGATGCCTGAGGTGTTTACTTTATCGCAGTTACAGCAGAGCGTAGAGGCGTTATCAGGTGTGCGCCTGCATAAGCAAAACTTTCGCCGTCTGCTGGAGGCACAAAACCTAGTGATGGAAACAGGAGAGAGTAGTAGCGCTCAGCGCGGCCGTCCTGCCAAGCTGTATCGTTTTCGGCACGATATCGAGCTACAAAGCCTGCTCATGGATAGCAAGCTGCCCAAACGCAAATAATTAAATGACATTATTTTATTGCAGGGTGGGGTGCTTTACGTTATATTTATGCTCATTTTGAGCCTAATAAATGCCCGTGGTGCTAGTGATATGATTGCTATTTGTGGTGTTATCACTGGCGATGACGTATTTATTAGGCAAATGCGCAACGATAAGGATAACCGATGACAGGCAAACAAGAACCAGCATTAAATGAGGTGTTGCTACGCCCATTAGTAGAGGCCGCTCTCACAGAGGATCTAGGCAGGCGCGGCGATGTCACCTCACAAGCAACCATCCCAGCCGATATGCAAGCGCAGCTACAGATCAAAGCGCGTCAAGCTGGGGTTATCTGTGGTATGGATTTGGCGCGATTGGCCTTTGATATGGTCGATACGCAGATTGGTTTTGATGCTCAGGTCACTGATGGTGAAAGGGTTGAGGCGGGGACAGTGCTGGCGACCGTGTGCGGTAATGCGCGTCATTTGCTCACAGCTGAGCGTACCGCGCTTAATTTTATGACGCATCTGAGTGGTATTGCGACCGCGACACGGCAGATCGTCGATAGTGTGGCTGCATACCCTGCGCAAATCACCTGTACGCGTAAGACCATTCCTGGCCTACGGACAGTACAAAAATACGCTGTACGCTGCGGCGGCGGGCGCAACCATCGCTTGGGGTTGGACGATGCGATTTTGATCAAAGACAATCATATTGCGATTGCAGGCGATATCGCAACTGCTGTCAAGCAAGCGCAAGACTTTGCCGGTCATCTGATTCCAATTGAGGTAGAAGTCGACACCTTAGCGCAGTTAGCGCAGGCACTTGATGCCGGTGCAAGCTTGGTATTACTGGACAATATGACGCCTGATATTTTGGCGCAAGCGGTGGCTATGTGCCAAGGCCGCGCCAAGACAGAAGCCTCAGGAGGCATCACCCCTGAGACGGTGCAAGCGGTCGCCCAAACAGGGGTGGATTTCATTGCCATGGGTTATCTGACGCACAGTACCACTGCGCTCGATATCGGTCTGGATTTTATGGTCAGTGATAATACGGAAAATTAAGCAAAGTTAATGATTTTATTGGCTTATCTGCCTATGCTACAATGGCGCTTATGCGGTGGTTAGCCGCCTAACAGGTCGTCGCTGTGCGCCGTGATGACCTGACTTTAGCATCATTGCTGCAACAGATAAGCGAGACTCAGTGAACACTGAAATAATCAAGATAATCTTAGCCTTTTTGGTGCTGATCAATCCATTTAGCGCATTGACGTTGTTTTTGGATTTGACCCGCGGTTATTCGATGAATAATCGGCGCAAAGTGGCGCGTGTTGCTTGCTTGACCATTTTTATTACCATCAGCTTTTTTACTGTGGCAGGGGAGACCTTGCTTAAGCTGCTGGGTATTTCTATCGGCTCGTTTCAGCTAGCGGGTGGTATCTTGGTGTTTTTGATTGCGCTCAACATGATGAATGGGGAAGGTAACCCCGTCAAACCCGATCAAGAAAACTTCGATGTCGAGTATGATAAACACGCGGCACCAAGTACCGCCTCTGCTGTCGTGCCGCTCGCTATTCCGATGATGATCGGTCCTGGCGGTATCTCCACCGTCATCATTTACTCTTCGCAAGTCTCTGGGATTTTGCAAGTCTCGGCCATTCTTATCGCTGGATTGTTTATCAGCTTGTTTTGCTACTTGGCCTTGATGGCGGCAGGCCGTATTAGCCGGCTGCTGGGCGATACTGGATTAAATATCATGAGCCGCATCATGGGCATGCTCTTGGCTGCAGTGTCTATCGAAATCATCGTCAATGGCTTGCGTACCTTGTTTCCTGCCTTGGTATAACCGCTTGTCTGACGATTGAAAGCATGTGCGCTTGTGTAACCAATCACCAAAGGCGCTGGCAAAAAACGCCATTAATGAAAATATGTTATAGTAGTGATTCACTATTTTTTTACAGGAGTTGATCTTGAGTAAGAAAAGAATTGCTATTTTAGGAGCAGGTCCAAGTGGTTTGGCGCAGTTGCGTGCCTTTGAAGCAGCGCGCTTGGCAGGTGTAAAAGACTTACCTGAGATAGTTTGTTATGAGAAACAAAACGCCATTGGCGGTATGTGGAACTATAGCTGGCGCACAGGTCTAGACAGAAATGGTGAGCCCGTCCACGGTAGTATGTACCGCTATCTATGGTCAAATGGCCCGAAAGAATGCTTGGAGTTTGCAGACTACTCGTTTGATGAGCATTTTGGTGAGCCTATCCCCTCATACCCTCCGCGTGAAGTCCTAAAAGACTACATCATGGGCCGTATCGACAAACAAGACATTCAAAAATATATTCGCTTTGAATGCCCAGTACGCTGGGTGGCTTTCGATGATGACACGCAAAAATTCACCGTCACGGTGATGAACCATAAAACCGACGAGCAAGAAGTCGAAGAGTTTGATTATGTTGTGGTTGCGACAGGGCACTTTTCGACGCCAAACATGCCGTACTTTGAAGGTCTCGAAGCCTTCCCTGGCCGTATCTTACATGCTCACGACTTCCGTGATGCCCTAGAGTTTAAAAACGAAGATATTTTACTTATCGGTAGCAGTTACTCCGCCGAAGACATCGGTACGCAGTGCTATAAGTATGGCACCAAATCAGTAACCATCAGTTATCGCAGCCAGCCACTTGGCTATGAGTGGCCTGAGGGCATCAAAGAAGTGCCATTGGTGACGCATTTTGAAGGCGATGTGGCGCATTTTGCTGATGGTACCAGCCAGAGCTTTGACGCCATCATTATGTGTACCGGCTACTTGTTCCATTTCCCATTCTTGCCGGATGAGCTGCGTTTGCAAACGCATAATTGCTTGTACCCTGCCAATCTTTATAAAGGTATCTTTTGGCAGCCCAATCCCAAGCTTATCTATTTAGGCATGCAAGATCAGTACTTTACCTTTAATATGTTTGACGCCCAAGCGTGGTATGCGCGTGATGTCATCATGGGTGAGATGGCGCTGCCGGATTTGGCAACGCGTGAGGCCGATGAGCAAAAATGGCTGGAAACCTATGCCAAATGCGTCACGGTCGACGACTCCATCGACTTTCAAGCGGCTTATATTCGCGACTTGACCGATGCGACGGACTATCCTGAGTTTGCGGTAGAAAAACAAGGCGATATTCTAAAGCAGTGGCAAAAGGACAAAGCAGAGAACATCATGACCTTTAGAGAAAAGGCCTACCGCTCGACGCTGACGGGCACGCTAGCGCCTGAGTTGCCAGAGCCGTGGCTGGATGTGTTAGATGACTCGCTTGAGCACTTTTTAAACTTGGCATTTGTCCAGCCCAAAAAGCACAAAAAAGCCTCATAAGCAGTTTTTATCTATAAGTGTTTATTGTAAAAAACCAAACCTTCAAGTGAGGGTTTGGTTTTTTTAGGTTAAGTCATCCATCTTTGATGATTAGCTTTGATGATTAGCTTTGATACAGATGCCATGCCAGATAGAGCATCAAGATACCGACGAGGGCGTCCAAAATATTCCAAGCTTTTGGTTTGGCAAACAGCGGCTTGAGTAAGCGCGCGCCATAGCCCAGCGCAAAAAAGAAAAAGAAAGACGCGCTGACGGCACCAGCGGCAAACACCACTTTGCTATTAGCGCCTGTTGAAACCATGCCGACGAGCACCAATGTATCTAAATAGACGTGCGGGTTGAGCCATGTAAAGCCAAAGCACAGCAGCAGCGCTTTTTTTAGGCTGCTGACCACTTGACCCTCGACGGTCAGTGCATGTGATAGGCGCACACTGGCATATAGGCTTTGTAGGCCATAACCGAGCAAAAACACCACGCCGGCGAATTTTGCGACATCGACGATGTGCGGGTAGCGTGCTGTCACGGCACCAAAGCCGCCGACGCCTGCTGATATCAAGATGGCATCGCTAAGGGCACAAAACAAACAGACAAAAAAGATGTGCTCGCGCTTTAGCCCTTGTTTGAGTACAAAGGCGTTTTGCGAGCCTATCGCAATGATGAGCGATAGCCCAAGCAAGAAGCCAGAAAGAAAGTCAGGGGCATACATAATTAAGTGCTTAATCGGTGGTGGAGCGGGGCGGATAGTGCCAGCGGCGCTGACATTTTGCGTACTGGCAGCATCATAAAAAACTGTTAAGATACGCTATTGATTGCACCGATGCAATAAAGCAAAGCCCCTTACTGTAAAATGGGTATGTAACAAGAGGCGTGTATAACAGAGAGGTAAGATCGGTCATGGTGGTAAGTTTGACAAGAATGCTACAGTCATTTGGGCAAGCCCAAGACGATCTGCCAGCGCAAGCGGCCTTACAGGCGCAAAAGACAGCGAGTCACTATGAGTGCCAAACAAAGAGCAAAGGCGGCGAGCAGGCAGATGACGACAATATCAAGAACCCGCGTACTACGCTGACGCCACCTGAGCGTGCCGACCGTATCTGTGCGGCATTGGCGCAAGTGGGTGATGCGCGTTCGGCCACACCGCTCACCGACCGCTATCTGGCCAATCACGCACAAATGCGCCCAGCCAACAGACCCCCTTTTGACCCTGATACCTTATGGTATCTCAAACATGGACGTTGTCCGATTATGACTGAGCTTGTAGATGTGGTCGATGAAGCCACCTTAAACGCTATGCCCATCGAGGCGGTGGCGATACTCGATAGAATCAATGGTAAGCTAAAGCGCTACCGTGAGTGGAGTCATGAGCTCAACGATGAGCAGCAGCAACAGCATAACGAGCGGCAGTTCGTCATCGACAAGCTGGTGTCTGAGAGTATCCCCGAGGCGCTGCATCATTATGAGCAGCTGCAACGATTTAGCCCGCACCGTACTAGAAACCATACAGCACAAGGCAAGATGAGCGCAGGCGATATGCTGACGGATTTGTTTTTAGAGATTGACTACGAGCTTGATGAGCTGCTCGATGAATTGCACAACACCGTGATGAGCCGCCTTGCTTCTACGCATCGCTATGTCAAAAGCCGCACGCAAAGCTAAGCTAAGGGCGGCGGTTGTGACTGCGAACTTGCTCTCATTGATACCACTATTGATACCGTTTTATACCGCGGTGCTTGCCAACCATTTTGCCAAAAAAAACGGCCAAAAAACTTGCCATAAAATAAGGATCAGCCAATGACCCAAATGACTGCGATGTTTATCATGTTTGTATTGTATGGTGTGCTACCAGCGGCTGGGTTGTACTTGGGATATCGTGGTATCAAAAAAATGACCGCGCCCAAAATGCTGGAGTATAAGGCGATGCCGCAGCTGGGTTATATCCCCGAAAAAAGCCTACCGGCTGATATCAAGGTGATGCTGGCGCAGATCAACGAAAAAGGCGAAAAGCTGCGCGTCATTTATGGTGATACCAATAATGATGGTAAGATTGATGACAAAGACACTGTCAATGAGACCTATATCATGATTCAAAATCTCATGGACAGACATGTGCCGCTGGCGGTGGCGGACTATCGGCGCTTGCATGACTTAGATGTGGGCGATGGTGCGCGCGCTGATACGACCAAAATCAAGCACTCCAATGTGACAGGCAAAGAGGCGCTGCTTGAGGTACTCACCACCATTGACGCGCAGTTTGATGATTTGCTCAATGCCTCCTATCACCAAGATGGGCAAAAGCTACTCGCGACCAATCGCTATCTACAAAAACGCTTTAAAACGCCTGCTGTCAGTCACGAAGGACAAAACCTCGATGACAGTGCTGACGATGAGGCAGGTATCCAAACGCTTGAAACCCCAGCTGGCGCTGCGACCAAAAAGGCGCGCGCTGACGATATCAAACTGTAAAGATTAAAAGCTAAGCACAATAACGGTAAAAGAGTAAGATATATGAGTGTGCTCATTGGTGTCGGTATCGTGACGACCATCACGACCATTTATTTGGGTAAAAAAGGCTGGCAAGCGCTGCATAAAGCCGTCGGCATCACCCCAGGCGTGCTTACATATCAAGATGATCAAGCGCCTTTGTCATTGTCTTCAATCACATGGCGGCATCTGCGTTTACACAAAAAACATCTACAGCGTTTACCAAACGATCAGCTGCGCCAGCTGCAGCGTATCGACGATAAGGTGAGTCGCTATCAGTCTTATCAAAAAACACAACAGGCTGATGATAAGACGCCGACGGTGACCGAGTCGCAGTTTGTGCTACAAAAGCTGCTGTACACGCGCTTGCCTGACACACTAGCCAGTTATGATTATCTGGTCAGTATCGATAGCGCTGACCTATCACAGACAGAAAAAAAAGCAGAAGCCGGTGAGCTGTTGCAGCAGGTATTAGACCATATCGAGCAGCGTCTAGATGCGTTATTGGACCAGGCGCAGACGCAGCATCTACAAGCGTTACGCGTGATGAAAAACTATGTCGAGAGCCACGATCGTTAAAGGATAGGGCAAAACGACAGCAAATGGCGCAAAAAAAGCTGCCTGTGATATCTCTCACAGGCAGCTTTTTTTATGATCTAGGTGTATGAAGCCTCAGTAAAACTAACGCTTATCGCCGCGACCACGAGTGTGCCGAGTGCCGCGACTGGCAGGGCTGCCGCTGCTTTTCGGTTTGCTACTGTGCGACTTATCGCTACGACTATCGGCACGGCGCGCTTTGAGCGGTTTGCTTTTGATACGTTCTTGTTTTTCTTTGGCCGCGCCGTGCAGACCTGTACCATAACGCGGGCGCAAACTGACTAAGTCGGTTAGGGTGTTGATCTCTTTTTTGTCCAGCTCCAAGAAGCGGCCTGTACGCAGCTCTTTGGGCAGTGAGATCGTACCATAGCGGGTGCGCAATAGACGGCTGACCTTGAGGCCTTGCGACTCAAACAAACGGCGCACTTCGCGGTTGCGGCCTTCTTTTAGTTTGACGTGATACCACTTGTTGACGCCTTCACCGCCGCCTTCTTTAATGTCTTCAAACTGCGCCATGCCGTCCTCTAGCATGACACCAGCGGTCAAGTTGCGAGCGATATCAGGGGTGACCTCACCCAAGACACGTACCGCATATTCACGCGTGACTTCACTTGAGGGGTGCATCAAGCGATGGGCCATCTCGCCATCGTTGGTAAACAATAACAGTCCGGTTGAGTTGATGTCCAAACGGCCAACCATCACCCAGCGATCGTGGGTCAGCTTTGGTAGGCGCTCAAACACAGTCGGGCGACCTTCAGGGTCTTTTGCCGAGCATACTTCTCCTTCAGGCTTGTAGTATGCCAAGACGCGGCGGCGCTTTTCGTTTTCGGCGTTGTATTTGATCTGACGACCATCTACCCGTATCTCATCGCCTTGCTGCACGCGATCACCAATGGTCGCAGGCGCATTATTAACAGACACGCGGCCTGATCTGATGACTTCTTCCATCTGACGGCGTGAACCTAGCCCCATACGGGCGAGGGCTTTTTGTAATTTCTCATCTTTCATAATCATGTCCTTGAGTCGGTGGGTTTACATTTCTCAATGTAAAAAATGAAGTGTCTATTCTACGCGAATTTCAAACATTTAGCACGCAAACTGGCATACATGCTCTAGGGGAAAGTTCTATCAAGTGGCCTTTAGCTCGTCCAGATAGTTCTCGATTGATCTGAGCAGATGTCCTAGTTTAATAAATAAAAGTTTGCTTGGTTAACTTAATAACCGGTGGGTATTAGGGACACCGAGTCAATGAATCAGATCATTATGAATTAACAAATAGTTACATTTGACCATAAGTAAAATTAAAAAATTCATATTGGACCTTTGGTTTTATTAAACTAAATATGAATTTGCCATGTCTATAGAAGTATATATAACAAACGAAGAATGGTGGTGCTATAAAGAAAAATATATTTTTAATTCTTTATAGTCAGAATGCGATAAGGGTAAAAACTGCTTCAAGCCTTTAAGTATAAGGGTTTAATGACATAAATAAGGGCTAATAAATACTTTTATATGAGTGTTTTTAAATATTGCGTTACGTATATTTTAAGTGTATATTCAATAAATACATTCTTTTTTATGAATATATTAGTAATGGCAGCATGCGATGGTTTGATTCACCAATATAAATATGAGTAACTGTTATGGTTTATAAATATTTCTCTTATGTACATAGGCGCGTGATAACACGCAGCATGGCTGGTTTATTACTAATGGCATCGTTTGCTGGTTGTACGATAAATTCAGGACTTCAGTCTGGAAAACTGCCTGAGTCTGGCGCATTCGTCGCAGAAAACGGTTTACCGTTTTACATCCAACCACTGAGTCTGGCCAATTTACCTACAAAACAGCCCCTCGCGCCCAGCGCAGATTTGTATCATTTATTAAAAACGTCTGGCGCTACCAGCTATGGCATCGCCAAGGGCGATATCCTGAGCATCATACTCACCAATTACCCAGATATTAATGCCTCTACCGAAAGCCTTACGGTCGATCAACAAGGGTTTATCCAGTTTCCACTAATCGGAAGGATCAAAGCGGCGGGGCTGAGTGTGCCGCAGTTTACCGCGACGCTACAGCGCCAGCTACAGCGTTATCTAAAATACTCAGATCCGCAGGTCAAAATCATCAATTACCGAGGCAGTAAGTTTTTTGTCGATGGCGCGGTCAAGCAATCTGGTGAATTTGCGATTGCTGATGTGCCCATCTCATTATATGGCGGTATCTCTATGGCAGGCGGTGTGTCCGAGACGGGCGATGCAAATCACATCATTTTACATCGGCAAGGCAAAAGCTATCCGCTAGGAATGCGCACCTTAAACCAGATGGGGCTATCTGCCAATCAGATCTATCTAAAAGATGGTGACGCGATTCATGTCAACAGCCAAAGCCGCAACAAGGTCTATGTGTTAGGAGAGTTTGGCAAACTCGAGCCCGTCGCCATTCCAGAGCAAGGGTTGAGCTTGGCGCATGTATTGGGGGAGTCAAATGGCCTAAACCCAAACACAGCCAATGCCGCGAAGGTCTATATCGTACGTGACAATCCACAAAGTAAATTTACCAACATCTATTATGTCGATATGCAGAGCATCACAAGCTTTGCACTAGCAAGTCGTTTTGAGATGCAAGCCAACGATATTTTATATGTCGACCCAACGGGGCTAGCACGCTGGAATCGTGTCATCAGTGCCATCTTGCCATCGACATCGGCCATCAATGTAATCTCAGGGATATAGGAGTCGGTCATGGAAGCGTTTGACAACTTGCTGGTGGTTTGTGTGGGCAATATCTGCCGTAGTCCGATGGCCGCTGCCATCTTGACAGAATACTACCCTAAAAAGTATATCGACTCTGCTGGGCTATCAGCGTTGGTCGATCAAGGCGCAGACCCAAAAGCGGTGTCATTGATGGCGACGTATCAGATAGACATCGGCGCTCATGTTGCCAAACAGATCAACACCGCGCTGGTTAGTCAAGCGGATTTGATTTTTACCATGTCGACTGGCCAAACCAAGTGGCTCGAGAGTCGCTGGCCGCATTGCCGCGGTAAGACATTTCGGGTCGGTCATTGGCTGGATAAAGACATCATTGACCCTTATCAGCAGGACGATAGAGCGTTTGAGAAAAGCCGGCAAGATATCGCCGATGGGCTCAAACAGTGGCACAAGAAAATGCAGGAAGTAACAGCGATCAAAGCGTTAAGGATGAGCGAGTGCTATTAGGGTGTGTCCTTATTTTGATTATCATATTTTAAATAAGAACACGCGAGCCAACTAACATTAAGCGATGAGTAAATGGTTATGAATAATATAGATTCAAAAGACCTATCGATGCCTACAGGCAAAAAAGACAACGACGACATCGACTTAATGGCGCTGGCTTTGGTATTGCTGCGCGGCTGGCGAATCATTGCGGTGATAGCAGTGCTTGGGCTTTTACTTGGTCTGTTATATAGCCGCTATGTCAATCCGACTTTTAAATCAGATGCGCTGATACAAATCGAAGAAAATACCCAAGGAGTTGAGGCGCTGGGCGAGAGCATCTCAGAGCTCGTCGGGACGGAAGTCAGTAAGGCGGAAACCGAGGCGGAACTGATTCGCTCGCGGATGATATTGGAGCCAGTGGTTGAATTTCTGCATTTGCGCATAAGGCTTACGGACCCAAATATCGGCCATCTCGACAAACTAAAAAGCGACGGTATCGCCACTCAGGTAAATACTCCTGATGAGGTGTCGCTCGATACCGAAAGCGGCGCCGTCAAAGTCAGTCAGTTTCAGGTAGCGCCTGCTTATCTGAACCAAGCCTTTACCTTGACACGATCGGAGACAGGGTTTGTGCTAAGTAATGGCGTGGACAAGTTTCAGGGTCAGATCGGTCAGGCGCATCAGTTCCAAGGCGTAGAGGGGCTGATAGCTATTTTGGTCACAGATTTGCCTGCCACAGCTTACCCCGTTCAGATTCGTAAGCAAACGCTAAAGACGACAACAGATGCCATCAATAGCGCGCTGTCGGTCGAAGAAAAAGGCCAAAAGACAGGCATCCTCCAGCTGTCGATGGTGGGCGGTAACCAAGAGCAGGTCACCACCATACTCAATCAAATTGTCCAATCTTATGTGGCACAAAACCAATCTCGCGGCTCTGAAGAGACTACCAAAACCTTAGCCTTTATGGAAACGCAAATACCGCTACTAAAAGAAAAGCTAGAGGCTGCCGAGGCGCGCTTTAATGATTTTCGTAAAAAATACGGCACCATCGACGTGGGCAAAGAAGCGGAGCTGTTATTAAACGAAAAATCCCGCATCGATGAGCAGCTCAATGAGCTTAATCTCAAAAAAGCAGATCTGACCACTTATTATACCGAGCAGCATCCCTTGGTCGTCCAAATCAATCAACAGCTCAAGGTGCTCAACAATCGAACGCGAGAGATAGGCAATACCGTTGCAGGCTTGCCTGAGATACAGCGAGAGTTTTTAAAGCTATCAGAAGACACGGCCATCAACCGAGAAATCTATCTGACCCTACTCAAAAACTATGAGCAGCTCAAAATCGTCAAAGCCGGTCAAATTGGCTATGCCCGTATCATTGACTCACCGACCAGCACCTTTAATGCCATTGCTCCAAACAAGCTACAGATCATGATGCTTGCCGCCTTGGTCGGCACGATGCTCGGGGTCATCATGGTGCTACTCAAAAACCTGATGAGGAACGTGGTCAAAGACCCAGAGCACCTAGAAGCCAGCACGGGCATCCCTGTCATTGCAACCATTCCACGCTCGCCTTTGTTATCCAGATTGAGCAAAAAGAAAAAAGCGCACGCGCGTATGCTCGCCCATGTCGATCACAGTAGCTTGAGCTATGAGGCAATCAAAAGCTTAAGGACCAATTTGATCTTTGGAATGCCGACAGGCACCATCACCGAACAGCCAGCACAGGTCATACTGATCACAGGCGAGAGCCCAGGTGTTGGTAAGTCGTTTATTACAGCGAACTTATCTGAAGTATTTGCACAGCTGGACAAAAAAGTCTTAATCATCGATGGCGACATGCGCTTAGGGGAGCTGCATCAGATGTTTAATAAGAGTGCAGAGGATGGGCTTGCTGACTATTTATTACAAGATAAAGAAACCGTATTTGTAAATGACGAGCAGCCGACAAGCGTACAAATAGACAAGGCGGCGTCTGTTTTGACCATTGAGAGCATCATTCACCCCACTGGTATGGCACAGATCGACTTTATACCGCGTGGACGACAATCGGCCAATCCTACCTCACTGCTGATAGGCGAGTCGTTTCGCCAGCTGTTGGCGGCGCTAAAGACGCGGTACGACTATATTGTCATTGATTCGCCGCCGATACTCGCCGCCTCAGACGCCATGGTACTAGCGCAGCAGGCAGATAAGGTGCTGATCGTCACAAAGTTCAACCAATCCGTCGAGGGGCAGTTGGTCTATGCCATCAAGCAGATGAACAAAGCCAATATAAAAGTAGACGGTATTGTATTAAACGATGTGCAGCAAGGTTTGATGGATAAATATAGCTATCACTACCATTATGCCTATGGGGATAATCGCTGACGTACTCTTTACGATCATTCATGATAATAACGACGTTTTATCATCATGCTAGGCACATAACATGGACACATAATACAGCGGAAGTAGGTGGATCTTATGTTTATAAAGACAGAGTCTAACAATGCTTATCAAGCGTCTAATGGTTTTGATCGACGATCAAAACGTGCGGCTCTGTATTTGTTGTCGCTACCGCGCCCAGCCAAATGTAGTCTGTTATTTGGTATCGACTTTGCGGTATCCAATGTTTGCTTGCTGCTCGCATTATCGTTACGTTATGGATATATAGATTTGCATATCGGTATTGCCGCTCAGCTCTTTTATGCCTTTATCCCTGTCGCTAGTTTGTATCTTATTGGTTTTTATAGAGGGGCGTCTAGAGGGTTTTTTGATGCGCTCATGAGCCGCGTATTACAGCTGTTTTTATTATTAATTATCGTCTATCAGCTCATTATTTATCTTAGCCCAGCAGTGGCGATACCACGCTCTGTGCCTATCATCTTTTTATTTTTGATGTTTATTTGGTTATGGAATAGTAGGCTGCTGATACGTACCTTATTAAAGCGTGTGCAAAGCACCAAGAAAACCCGACATCCAGACGGCTGTTGTGACAATGTAATCATCTATGGGGCAGGAGAGGCCGGCCGCGAGCTATTAGCCAGCCTAAGAGACTCCCGTCAATACAATGTGGTGGCATATATCGATGACGATCCTCAGCTGATAGGGGCGTACCTACATGGCAAACAAATCTACGCGGCGCATGCGCTGCCATGGCTAATTGAGACCCTGAAGGTAGCGCAGGTGATTTTGGCCATGCCGTCTACGAGCCGTACACGAAAAAAACAAATCATGGACAGCCTCTCAGGTATCTCTGTCAAAATCAAAGACTTGCCTAGTCTGCGCGAGCTGGCTGATGAAGTCGTGACGGTCAGTCATATACGGCCTGTAGATATATTGGACGTGCTGGAGCGAGAAACGGTCGAGCCGGTCGCAGAGCTGCTACAAAAAAACATCTCTGGCAAAAACGTCCTAGTCACTGGAGCGGGTGGCTCGATTGGCAGTGAATTATGCCGTCAAATCATCAAAAGCAAACCCAACTGCTTGGTGCTATACGAGCAATCTGAATATGCGCTATATACCATCGATCAAGAGCTTAGAGCTTTAGAGATAGTCGGGGCTGAGACGGCGCAGATTACGATTGTAAGTGTGATCGGAAGCGTCAGTAACGAAAAAAAATTAACCGATATATTCAAAAATAACCATATAAATACCATTTATCACGCTGCCGCTTATAAGCATGTGCCTATCGTGGAGTCCAATCCGTTTGAAGGCATGATTAATAACACCAAAGGCACCTACCACTGTGCCCGTGCTGCGATACAAGCGGGCGTCGATACATTTGTCCTGATCTCGACCGACAAAGCGGTACGACCGACTAACATCATGGGCGCATCCAAACGCTTGGCGGAGCTGGTTTGCCAAGGGCTAAGTCAAAGTAGCAGCCATACCTGCTTTAGTATGGTGCGTTTTGGCAATGTTTTGGGATCGTCAGGCTCTGTCGTGCCGCTATTTACCAAACAAATCGAACAAGGTGGCCCCATAACCATCACCCATCCAGACATCACACGCTATTTTATGACGATTCCAGAGGCGGCCAGTTTGGTCATTCAAGCGGGGGCGATGGCGTTTGGAGGCGAGGTGTTTGTGCTGGACATGGGTGCACCGGTCAAAATCGTTGATCTTGCCAAACGCATGATTCGTCTGACAGGTTGCGAGCTCAAAGATGACAGTAACCCCAAGGGCGATATTGAGATTGTGTTTACAGGTTTGCGGCCAGGAGAGAAGCTCTATGAGGAGCTGATCATCGGTGAGGATAATATCGAGCCGACATTTCATCCTCTGATTATGCAAGCCATGGAGCATAGCTTTCCGTTGGCAGATATCGAAAATATCTTGTCTGAATGTATAGACCGCGCCACCCAGCAGGACGTGGCGTGGCTCAAGACCCAGTTTAGATGTTTTGTCGAAGGTTACCAAGAAGGCTGCGGTACGGCGATGCCCACCGAGGAGAATGCCTTGCTAAACGAGGTTGGCTGATAACTGGGCAGTCTTAGGCTCGGTCAGTGTTGGCAGTGTTTTTTACCGTAGCATTTTTACCTTGGCATTTTTACAAACATAACGTTTTTTACCAGAGCGTTTTTACAATGACCTGTAGTTGAGTACATCATGTTTAACGTCATTAAACAGCTGTTTTCTCTGCTGACAGACAAGCAGAAAAAGCAATTTTATATCTTACAAGTGCTGGTGGTCATAATGGCTTTTACAGAGCTGTTAGGGATTGCCTCTATAGCGCCGTTCATGGCGCTGGTCGGTGATATAAGCATTCTAGAAAAAAACGCGGTGTTTGCTGAGCTGTATCAGATGTCGGGTCTAGATAGCCCTATGGATTTTTTGTTTTATAGCGGCGTGCTGGTGCTGGTCATGCTGACGTTTTCGACGTTGGTGTCGATGTTTACGATATGGAAGCTGTCTATCTTTGGGGCGCGCATCGGTACCGAAATCGCTGATCTGCTCTATACCTATTATATGCAGCAAAGCTGGCAGTTCCATGCTAGCAGTAGTAGCGCGCAGCTGACCAAGCAGGTATCGACTGAGGCGGCGCGTATCAGCATCGGTATCATGCAGCCGCTGGTACAGATGAATGCCAAGATTGTGTTGGCCGTCTTTATCTCTATTAGTATCGTCATCTATGACCCGCTAATCGCGGTACTTGGGCTGGTCATTTTTTCGCTGGCATATTTGCTGTTGTACCGCTTGGTGCGCGAAAGACTGATGGCGAATGGGCAGCGGCTCTCGAGGATTTCGACTGAGCGTTTTCGGCTGATGAATGAGGGTTTTGGTGGTATCAAGGATGTCTTATTGCTTGATCGCAGTCATGATTTTATCAAAAGCTTTCAAGACAGTGGCAAGGTCTTTGCGCATGCGCAAGGCACCAATATCGCCATCAGCCAAGTGCCACGCTATTTTATCGAGCTTATCGCCTTTGGCGCGATGATATCGTTGGTGCTACTGCTGATCAAGCTGCATGCTGGCAACTTAGGTGAAGTGTTACCGATTTTGGCTGTTTATGCGCTGGCCGCCTTTAAGCTACTACCAGCACTGCAGCAAATTTACTCTAGCATCTCGCAAATCAAAGGCAATATCGCCGCTTTTGAGGCAGTAAAAGAGGATTTGGAACGCGCCTTTTATCAACAAAAAACCATCAGTCAACGTCCTGTACCGCCGCCGATGTCGCTTAAAAAAAGCATCACCCTAACAGAGATTGGCTTTAGTTATGCTGGCAAAAACACCGCAGCAGTCAATGGTGTCAATATGCGCATTCCTGTCAATAGCGTGATAGGTTTGGTCGGCTCGTCAGGCTCGGGAAAATCCACCTTAATCGATATATTGCTTGGTCTACTGACGCCGCAGCAAGGCTGTCTGTATGTGGATGGTACGCGTATCACCGATAAAAACAAGCGCGCTTGGCAGGACTTATTGGGGTTTGTGCCACAAAGTATCTTTTTGAGTGAAGGCAGTATCGCAGAAAACGTGGCGTTTGGTATTCCCATATCCGATATCAGAACAGATCAAGTCTATAGAGCACTGATTTTGGCCAATCTTATGGAGTTGGTCGAGCAGCTGCCAGAGGGCATCGATACCAAAGTGGGCGAGCGCGGTGTCAAGCTCTCAGGCGGCCAGCGTCAGCGTATCGGTATCGCGCGGGCACTCTATCACGAAGCGACAGTGTTGGTGTTTGACGAAGCCACCAGTGCGCTCGACGGTATCACAGAAAAAATAGTCATGGATGCGATTCATGAGTTTAGTGGCAAAAAAACCATCATTATGATTGCCCATCGTCTAAAGACAGTAGAGCAGTGTGATCGGATTTATTTTATGGAGCAAGGAAAAATCATTGATTACGGCACGTACCAAGAGCTTGTGGTTCGTAATCTCAAGTTTAAAGAAATGGCAAGGCATGCTTAAGTTGGGCTTACTTTTATAAGGATATGATGATGTCAAATTTTATCGTAAATAGTATCGATCTGACAGGCGCTGGGACTCGTATCTCCTATGAGTACGAGGTCTCAGACGACATAAAAAAGTATTTTAAAACGCCTTTTTTTATTGAATACGACTGTAGTGTGGCAGAGGTGCCAGAGAGCATTTTGATCATTCCATTATTGGCCAATATATTGCCCATCTCTTGGCTGGCAGGGTTTGATATTACGATAAATACCCTTGACCGTCAGTTTTACCAAGCGGCTTTAGATATCAAGGCCGTCTTTATCAAGGAGTTTCCAGAGATTCTAAGCCATTCATCTAGTCTTATGGTCAATCAGCTAATGGACAATACCGCAGCCTACCACCGAGACAAAGGCAAAAAAGACGCTTTATTGTTTAGCGGCGGCGTGGATGCATATGCTTCGTACTTTAATCATCAGCAAGATGACGTGGATCTGATACTGATACAAGGGGCTGATATCCCGCTGAACGATAGCAAGCAATGGGCGACTGCCAAACAAAATATCAATAATGAGGTGATATTGCAGCAAAACCACAAGCACTATATCGCCATGAATTGCCGAGATTTTTATACGTATCGAGTCAAAGAGCTGGTCTATGGGGGCGGCTGGTGGGGTAAGGTGCAGCATGGACTGACGTTGACCTGTGCGGTGGCACCGCTGGCTTACAAAAAAGGCTATCACTCACTTTATATCGCTGCCACAGATACCATTGGTTTTCAAGTGTTTTGGGGCTCGATGCCTGATATCGACAACAATGTGCGGTGGGCTGGCACGCAGGTGGTGCATGATGGCTACCACATGCACCGTCTCGATAAAGTGGAGTCCATCATCCAAAACGCCGAGCGGTTAGAAAAAAACGTCAACCTTCGCGTTTGTTATTCCGAATTAAACAACGGCCTAAATTGCAATAAGTGCGAAAAGTGCTATCGAACCATTTTTGCGCTGACGTTGTTTGGTCGCAACCCCAATCATTTCGGTTTTGCGGTGGATGGCAGTGTGTACACGCATATCGAGGCGCTATGGGCTAAGGGTTTTGCTAATGAAGGGGTGCGTTATGACTGGGTACCTATGCTGAGTCTGTTGAGCGCTGATAATTTATATCAGTTTGCAGAACACAATCATAATACCGAGCGACACAATACCGAGCAACACAATACCGAACGACATAGTGCCGAACGACTAAAAGATAGCCTCAAAGTAGCGCTTGACGCCACCATCACACAAACAGACTCTAAGGTGGATAAAGGCAAAAGAGCCATCATTGCTACTTTTCCTAAAACGTTTAAAAGCTATTTAAAAATCAGGGAGTTATTGAGATGAAATATGGTTTGATGACGTATGCCGAAAACAAAAGAACGTTTAATATTGGCGACTATATCCAAAGTCTGGCAGCCAAGCAGTTTTTGCCGCAAGTAGACTGTTTTATCAATCGAGAAAAGCTGGCTCGCTATACAGACAGCGAAGCCAAGCTGATTATGAATGGCTGGTTTACGCACAATACCACCAGCTGGGTGCCGTCCGCACACATAAACCCTTTACTTATCTCCTTTCACGTAAACAACTCAGCGGCGCCCAATATGCTCAGCCCTCAAGGCATTGCGTTTTTAAAAAGCAAACAACCGATCGGCTGCCGTGATCACTTTACAGTGAAGTTATTGCAAGAAAAAGGCATCGAGGCTTACTTTTCAGGATGCTTGACCCTGACTTTAGATAGCTACCAAGCCTGCGAGGCTGAGCGCGGTGAGGATATCTATATCGTCGATCCATTATATGGGTTTCCCAACAAACAGCGCATTTTTTACGACATCAAATCCCTGCTAAGATCGACACGTAGCGGTGATGTTTTTCACATGCACATCAAGCAGCAATACCTCAAAAAAATATTTACCAAAGAGCTATTAAACAAAGCGCAAGTCATTCATCAAGAGCTGCCAGCAAAGACGTATTCAGAGGCACAAAAATTCATCATGGCAGAGACGTTATTGCACAAATATGCCCGCGCAAAATTGGTCATCACTTCACGTATTCATTGTGCGTTGCCTTGTCTGGCTTTGGGTACGCCGGTGATTTATCTCAATGGCTTTGATAGTTTTGTTGATTCATGCCGATTAGCGGGTTTGGCAGATTTGTTTAATCGTGTGGATGTCGAGCGCTCGACGGGCAAAATCAGCAACAACTTCCATGCAAACGGCAAGATAGGCTCAAACGCCAACCTTGCCAACCCAGTGCGATACAAAGCCCTAAAGACGGCCATGGAAGCCACCTGCCACGCGTTTATTGAGGCATAACGGACGCGTGCCTAAAAGGAGTTAGGACGATGCATATCGATAGAGTGATTCATTACTGCTGGTTTGGCAAAACCCCCAAGCCAGACTCAGTGTTGGCCTATATCGCCAACTGGAGAGAGATGCTGCCCACCTACCAGATAATCGAATGGAATGAAGATAACTTCGATATCGATTGCTGTCAGTATGTCAAAGAAGCTTATGCTGCAAAAAAGTATGCGTTTGTTAGCGACTATGCGCGGTTGTTGGCGCTCTACCAGCATGGCGGGGTGTATTTAGATACGGATGTTGAAGTCTGTAAAAGCCTTGATCCCTTGCTGGCGCGGGGTGTCTTAACCTTTGGTTTTGAAGAAGGCCATTACGCCGCGACAAGCACCATGATTGCGCCCAAAGCCAGTACTTTCATCGCTGACTTTATAGACAGCTATCACGCCAGACATTTTATTGATAGTAACGGAAAGCTAGACACCACCACCAATGTCCAAGTGCTGACCGCCTTATTAGAAGCAATTGGGCTGGCAAAAAATGGCGTAGAGCAAGTCCTGCATTATCAAGACGAGGAAATTGCCGTTTTGCCGCAGCGCTTTTTATCTCCTTTTGACTATCTCAATCATCAAGACAAATCCAGCGACCATACTTATACCATTCATCATTTTAGTAACTCGTGGGCCAGTGTGAGCAGCCTCAGAAAAAACAGAATAAAAAAACTGATAGGCAGTCGCGGCGTCAGAGTATTAAGAAAAATACTGAGCACGCGCTTTAATATCAATAGTGTTTAGACAAATGACAAATGACAAATGACAAATGACAAGGTGTGATACCAATGAATGCGATAAAGATTTGTATTATAGCGGATCAAATATATAAAAGCGGCGGCATCGAAAGGGTGCTGTCACATCGTATCAATCATTGGATAAAGGACGGCTATGAAGTACATCTGATTACCAGTGAAAACGAGGGGCGCAGCCCATATTTCTTCTACGATTTGCGTCTGGTGCGGCATGATTTAGCCGGTGGGTTTGATAAATCTATTTCTTTGCTGTCGCCATTGAACCTAAAGCTGGCCTATCGATATTTTTTTAAATTAAGAGCAGCTATAAAAAATATAAACCCCAATGTGATTGTGATGACAAACTACAATTACGATTATTATTTTTTGCCGTTAATCGCGGCTGGCACTCATTGTATTAAAGAGTATCACTCTAGTTTTTCTCAAAAAACAAATGCGATAGACAGGCTAAAAAAATACTATACTAAATTTTATGATACCCATGTTTTTTTGAGTAAAGAAGAGGCGCATTTACATTCGCTTCATGATTCAGTGGTCATACCTAATCCCGTCGTTATGAGTGATGACTCTCCTTGTGAGCTGACAAAGCGCCGCAAGGTCATCATGACGGCGGGGCGTATCGTTGCTATCAAAGGTTTTGAGCGCCTGCTTGCTAGCTGGTCAGCTATCGCCAGCAAGTATCCAGACTGGCGGCTGGAGATTTATGGTGATGGCGAGCATACATATATACAGTCATTGCAGGCGCTGATCGAGCATCATGATATGGCGGCAAATACCGCAATTTATCCGTCTAGTCCCGATATCATCAGCAAAATGCTGGACAGCCGTATATATGCCATGAGCTCGTTGTCAGAGTGCTTTCCGATGGTGCTGTTAGAAGCCATGCAATCTAGAATGGCTATCGTGGCCTTTGATTGCCCGACAGGCCCGCGAAATATCCTCAAAAATAACAAAACCGGTATTTTAGTTGAAAATCATCATATCAGTGACTTTTCACGCTCTTTAGAAAAACTAATGACCCGTACAGATCTGGCACAAACGCTTGCCAATAATGGGTGTTTAGAAGTGAGGCAATATGACGCAAAAGCAGTGATGAAAAAATGGAACACTCTAATCGATAAGGCTTGTTTTTCATAAGTGGTTTATAACCAGATATTTATAGTCAATGTTTTAGGATTATAAAAAATAGTCGTGGTGTAAATATACATACACACCAATTGATAATAAAGAAATATATATTGTCTAAAGAGGGATAAATGCTGCCATACCTGCTCATGCTTGGTTTTGTCACGTTTTGGATAGTGCTGGAGAAGCACGCTCTAAATCGTACCTCTTTTTGGCTACCATTATTTGTTTTGACTGTATTTGCAGGGTTTCGTAGTGATCAGGTCGGCACAGACACGACAAACTATACTAGAAACTTTAACCATCAGATAAATGCAGAGTATTTTCAGTTTAACGATGATATTGAGATTGGGTATCAGCTATTAGAATATGCGATATTGAATTTTACCAGTCAGTATTTTTGGCTGCTGACAATCACCAGCTTTGTCATTGTATATTGTTATCTCAAGATAATAAAAAAATATAGTGTGAACTATTGGTTTTCTGTTTTTTTATTTATTACTTTAGGGGTTTATACATTTTCTTTTAATGGGCTGCGTCAAGGAATGGCGATGGCGATATTTACTTTGGCCATTCCTCATTTGTTAGAAAAAAGACTGATACCTTATTTGTTGTGGTGCGCTATCGCTTCATTATTTCATGTCACTGCGTTATTTATTATCCCGTTTTATTTTATTGTGAATTTAAGAATAAAGCCGACATACAAGGTCTTTGCCACGTTTATAGGGTCGCTATTGGTCAGTGGGTTGTTGGTATCTTATATCTCCTCGACCAATGATAGGTATGAGAGTTATGCCAGCGCCTCCACCGAAGCGGGTGGGTTTTTGACTATTGGTTTTTATGTAGCGCTCATGATTTTGCTTCTGGCAGCGCGCTATATATACAAAATCAAGGATGTGGCTTTTCAAAAGCTGCTGACGTTTTATGCTTCAGGCGTGGTTTTTGTCATTCCTTTGGCCATATTGGGTACCAATCCATCAGGGCCACAGCGGCTATTGACATATTTTACGTGGGCATTGGTTTTGATAGTGCCTATGGTCTTTAAACGAATAAACAACGTTTATCTCTATATGCTGAGCATCGTGGTGTTTTTGCTGTACTTTATATTGACGACTTCGCGATTTAGTGATTTGAGCCCGTATCTTCTTAATCCGACATTTAAGGTTTTGTTATGAAAAACCAAACGTACGTCTCTATCGGCATCCCCATCTACAATGCTGAGGCATATTTGGCAGACGCCATCAAATCCATATTGGCACAGACACATGAGCGGTGGGAGCTGATACTGCTAGATGATGGCTCAACGGACGGCTCGCTGGCCATTGCTCAGCGCTTTGCTGCGTCAGATGACAGAATAAAAGTCCTCTACGACGGGGCAAACAAAAAGCTGCCTGCCCGCCTAAATCAGCTGATCGCTGTTGCTCAATATGACTACGTGGCGCGAATGGATGCTGATGATTTGGTGCATCCTGACAGGTTGGCGACTCAATTGCGTTTTTTAGAAAAAAATCCAGATTATGATTTGGTGTCTACCGGCGTGGTCTCTATCGATAACCACAATCAGGTATATGGTTGCCGTCACGTGGAGCACCTATATACAGGGTTTGAAAAAATAGAAGCCGCGTACCCCATCGTGCATGCCTCCATACTCGCAAAAAAAAGCTGGTACCAGCGTCATGCCTACAATGAGGCATACCCCAGATCTGAAGATTATGATTTGTGGTGCCGAGCCATCGCCAGTCAAGACCTAAAATTGGCGGTATTGCCGGATTTGCTTTATTACTATAGAGAAGAGGGGAACTTGTCATTAGCAAAAATCATTAGATCATACAAAGACAGCTTTCAGACATATTGTGACTATAAAAACCCTCGCCGTTTAAGCGCCACGAAGCTGGCTGGCTCAATCAAGCTGGCTGCCAAAGTGAGCACCGTCAAGCTGCTGGATTCAGCGGGGCTGCTACAAAAAATAGCCAATAAAAGAAACAAGCTCACAATGTCTACTGCGCTCAGGGCGCAGCATCAAGCTGTGGTCGATAGTATCTGCGGTATATGAAGTTTGATAGATGTTGATGGCGGTTTAATAGTGGATATTTAATCCAATCATCATGCCCATAACAACCAAATGCTGAGGTGTACAAATGACGTCAAAAATATGCTTTGTGATGACCGATGCGGTGTCATTTAATCTGCTGTACCGTGACCAGCTGGAGTACCTCAGAGATCAGGCAGATATCGATATCACGCTGATCTGCGGCGGCAGTCCAGAGCAGCTTGCTACATTGCGCGCACGCAATATAGGTGAGGTGGTTGATTTGGATTTTCAGCGTCAGCCCAGTGTGTTAAAAGATGGTAAGGCGCTTGCTCGATTAAGTGCCTATATGCTAACCCACCGCTTTGATGTGGTTATTTATATCACCCCAAAAGCGATGCTTCTAGGTAGCATAGCAAGCGCGATGACCCGACAAAAAAGAAGGATTGCGTTTAGTGTCGGCCGTCCTTATGAGAATTTTTCCGGAATAAAAAAACGCGTGTTTCAGGGTTTCGATGTCTTGAGCTTTGCGCTATCACACGAGGTGCTGTTTGTCTCAAAGTCCTTACGCAGCGTATGTCTAAAAGAAGGTCTCGTCAATAAAAGCAAAGCGCGGGTCATCGATCAAGGCTCGTTTAGCGGCATAGATGTCAAGTGCCTGACGCCCGTCTCACTAGAACACAAAAAGGCATTGAGACAAAAATATCAGCTGCCTATAGATGTCTTTGTCATCTGTGTGGTCGGGCGTGTATGTACAGATAAAGGCTTTGCGGATATCGGTGCCATCGCTCAGAAACTAAAAGAAAAAAACATCCATTTTATCTTTGCAGGCGACTTTGAGGATACGCTCGGAGAAAGCGTCGTTGAGACTATTGTCAAAGACAATAAAGGCGTATATCTGCCCACCAGTATGGATGTGCATGAGGTGTTTCAATGCGCTGATTTACACTTGTTTTTGAGCCACCGTGAGGGCTTTGGAAACGTCGCTATCGAGGCGGCCAGCTGCGCTATTCCAACGTTTGCTTATGATGTCGTTGGTGTCAAAGATAGCGTAAACGATGGGGTCAGCGGTCGAAAGTTTGCGCTCAAAGACATATCTGCTGTCGCCGAGGCCATTGCTTATGCTGCCGATGACGCACATTTCAAAACCCGCTATCCGCAGGCAAGAGACTGGGCGATGTCACATTTTGAGCGCCAGCAGCTATGGGACGACTATCTAGGTTTTTACTTATCCAATGTGGATCATAGAGACTAGCAGAGGCAGGCCAATATATGATGAAACGACTGTTTGATATCACCATCGCCACCACCGCGCTGATTGTGCTCTCTCCGGTATATGCCATTACCGCTTATCAGGTCAGGCGACACTTGGGAGCGCCAGTATTGTTCCGTCAGACGCGCCCAGGCCTACATGGCAAGCCGTTTGAGATGATAAAGTTTCGGTCGATGAAGGATGGTGCTGATTTGCACGGCAAGCCACTAGAAGATGATGAGCGTTTGACGCCGTTTGGCAAGGCGTTACGCAATAGCAGCCTCGATGAGCTGCCTGAGCTGTGGAATGTTATCAAAGGTGATATGAGTCTGGTCGGCCCGCGGCCGCTACTGATGGAGTATCTACCGCTATACAATGCTGAGCAAGCACGCCGGCACGACGTGCGCCCAGGCATTACAGGTCATGCACAGATCAATGGCCGCAATGCCATCGGCTGGGACGAAAAATTTGCCCTCGATATTTGGTATGTCGATCATCAGTCGTTATGGCTGGATACAAAGATATTATTAAAGACTATCAAAAAAGTCATACGTAAAGATGGTATCAGTGCTGATGGTGAAGCGACCATGAGTAAATTCACTGGCAACCGCGTCGATACAGGGACGCTTTGATGAGGAACTTATGCTAAACATTCCGTTTTCACCATGGCCCAGCTTTACCAAAATCGAGGCCGATGCCGTCAGTCAAGTCCTGTTATCCAACAAGGTAAACTACTGGACAGGGCTAGAGTGTCGTCAGTTTGAGACGGAGTTTGCTGAGTGGGCGGATAGTAAGTATGCCGTTGCGATAGGTAATGGTACGTTAGCATTGGACGTGGCGTTACAAGCCTTAGATATCGGCGCAGGCGATGAAGTGATTGTCACCCCGCGTACTTTTATCGCCAGTATCTCATCGGTAGTCAATGCTGGCGCGAGGCCTGTATTTGCTGATGTCGATGAGGCGACTGGAAATATCACACCAGACTCTATCGCGGCAGTGTTGACGCATAAGACCAAAGGCATCGTCTGTGTGCACTTGGCCGGCTGGCCTTGTGATATGGATGGCATCATGGCATTGGCAGATCAGCATAATTTATATGTGATAGAGGACTGTGCGCAGGCGCATGGTGCGCGTTACAAGGGCCGTAGCGTGGGTAGTATCGGGCATATCGGTGCGTGGAGCTTTTGCCAAGACAAAATCATGACCACAGGCGGTGAGGGCGGTATGGTCACCACCAATGACGAGCAGCTGTGGCGAAAAATGTGGGCATATAAAGACCATGGCAAAAGCTATGCTGCGGTCTATGAGACCGAGCATGCGCCTGGCTATCGCTGGCTGCATGAGAGCTTTGGTACCAATTGGCGTATGACTGAGATGCAGGCAGTGATTGGGCGTATTCAGCTACAGCGTATGAGTGACTGGACAGCCAAACGTACCGCTAATGCGCATGCAATACTAGATGCCTGTGCTAAATGGGAAGCAAAAGGCTATCTGTCGGTGCCAAGACTAGAAGCATCAGCGCAGTTTGCAGATTCGGCCCACGCCTATTATAAGCTCTATGTCTATGTGCAGTCAGACAACCTACCTGACGGCTGGTCGCGCAATCGGATTATTGCAGAGATAAATGCGCTGGGCGTGCCTTGCTTTTCAGGGTCTGCCTCGGAAGTGTACCGTGAAAAAGCCTTTGATAATACCGGCTTGCGTCCTAAGACGAGACTGCCAGTTGCCAAGCAGCTCGGCGAGACCAGCCTGATGTTTCTTGTGCATCCAACGTTGACAGAAGACGAAATCAAGCAAACTGTACAGGCGATCGATCAGGTGTTTGGTGCCGTGAGCGCTCGCGTCTGTGGCGATATGGATTGTGGTGAGATAAACAAGGATTGACTAAATCTGTGCATGCGAGAGAGGGAGTCGCCGAGACATTTATCGGTTACCAATGTCGGTAGGCAAGTTTTATATCGCGCTAGGATTTTTTGCCGCAGGCAGGTACAATATCGGTATTCATCCTATATTGACCAAGCATAAGACAGGCATGCAAGTAGTTGCGGGCGCTGTCTTTACTTTTTTATCGTACCCTATATTGGAGTTCTTATGTCTACTGCCCAAGCGTCTGCCACCTTATTAGATGGTAAAGCCCTTGCCAAACAAATCGAACAGCAACTGAGTGCGCGTGTAGACGCTATCAAAGCTAAGACGGGACGCACCCCAAGTCTAGCGACGATATTGGTCGGTGATGACCCTGCCTCTGCGACCTATGTACGTATGAAAGGCAATGCCTGTAAGCGTGTCGGTATGGATTCTATACGCGTTGAGATGCCAAGTGCTACGACTACCAAAGAGCTGATGGCAAAGATTGATGAGCTCAATAACGACCCTGATGTCCATGGTATTTTGCTACAGCACCCCGTCCCTGCGCATATCGATGAGCGCGCATGCTTTGAGCAAATTGACTTGGCAAAAGACGTCGATGGCGTGACTTGTCTTGGCTTTGGTCGTATGGCGATGCAGCAGTCTGCGTATGGCTCTTGCACACCGCAGGGTATCATGCACTTATTGGCGCATCATAATATCGAGTTATCAGGTAAAGAAGCCGTGGTCGTTGGCCGTAGTGCTATCTTGGGTAAGCCGATGGCGATGATGTTATTAAATGCCAACTGCACAGTGACGATGTGTCACTCAAAAACACAAGATTTGGCCGCTCATATCAAGCGTGCTGATATCGTTGTTGGCGCAGTGGGTGTGCCTGAGCTGATTAAAGCTGAGTGGCTCAAAAAAGGGGCTGTGGTGGTCGATGCAGGTTTCCACCCAACAGATAATGGCGGCGTTGGCGATATCGAGCTGACAGGCGTTGAGAGCATTGCTAGTGCTTATACGCCCGTACCAGGCGGCGTAGGCCCGATGACGATTAATACGCTTATTCGCCAGACAGTAGAAGCCGCTGAAAAATCAGCAGGCCTGAGCGGTGGTGATATCAGCGAATGAAGCCGCTAAGCGAGCAAGATACAAAACACTCAACCGAATCGCACACTCATAAAACAGACGATACACATTCGCTGGGGTCAATGATGGGCATACATGAGCGCTTGCAGTATATCGGCCGTGAGTTCGTCGATATTTGCCACTACATTATCTTGTTTTTGATCAGTGTGGTGGTGGTTTGGACCGCGGGTAAAGAGTTTTTGGTGATTTTTCAAAAGGGCTCAGCAGATCTAAAAGATATCTTACTGTTGTTTATTTATCTTGAGCTGCTGGCGATGATTGGTATTTACTTTAAGACCCATCGTCTGCCTGTGCAGTTTTTGATATTTATCGCCATTACTGCTTTGTCACGACATCTAGTGGTGGACGTACAGGCCGTCTCTGACAACTTTCATCTGTGGCTATTGGCGACGATTTCGTTTGCCATTATGGTGCTTAGCGCTTCGATCGTCATCTTGACTTGGACGGCCAAAATGTTTGGTCGCCCTGAGGACTATCTGGACGATCATCAAAGCATTAGCCCTGAGCATCATTTGCCAAGCTATAGTATTAAGCGCCGCGATGATTAAGTGATTTGTCATTGATGGCGTGTTTAATCTACAGATTGGGTGTGGTGTTGATGATTGGGTATTGATGACAGACTATTGATACTTTTGTAAAAAAGAGGGCGGCTATGGCAGTGGTCCTCTTTTTTTTGCGTGTTATATATTTTGAAAAAAATCGATACGTTGGTCGCATGATATCGGTTTTTATAACCGACAGTCTGACCTCTATGGCAGGCTAAATACCTTTTAAAAAGGCCATCAACGTCTGCTGCTCGGTGGTAGAGAGTTGGCTAAAGCGTGTTTTTGCGCCTTGTGCTTCACCGCCATGCCATAGTATCGCATCGCTCAAGCTGCTGGCACGCCCATCATGCAAAAACCGAGCTTGAGGATCGCGGGCCACGATGCCGATACCCCATAATGGCGGCGTGCGCCACTCATAGCTCTCTGCGTTCTTTTCTTTTACGCCATCATCTAGCCCCGCGCCCATATCATGTAGCAGCAAGTCGGTATAAGGGTAGATGGTTTGCTGTGATAGAAGCGGGAAGCGCGCACTGTCGCCAGTTTTTTGTTTGGGTGTATGACAGCTGGCACAGCCCACTTGGGCAAACAGTTTGGCACCTGCATTAAAAGTCGACAAGTCATCTATTCGCCGCTCAGGTACGGCAAGTGCTGTCATAAAGTCAGTCACCGCATCCAGACTGCTGTCTGAGACTTCAGGGGTACCGCCATTGGGTGCCGTCCAGCAAATCGGCTGATTGACCGTGCAGTTGGGTGCCATAAACACCGAGGTCGTCAAGCCCATATCTTGTGACATGGCATTGGCGTTTTGGGTGCGTAGGCTGATGTTGATGGCTTTCCAGCCAAAGCGTCCAACGCGCTGCTGCTGATCGTCATCGACCCAATGGACGCGGCCGCTGATACCGTCATTGTCGCTATCGTTAGGGTCGGCCGCTGCGATGATATCTGCTTCAGGGATAAGATCCAGCAAGCCCATACCGACCAGTTGCGGCGAGATGCGCCCGCTGATGGCAGTTTGTCCTAACGGCTGATTGGGGTCGGTGGGAGTGAAACCAAAGGCCACTCCAGCAGGTCTGCCGTTTTGACTGGCTGTGGAGGTATAGTGCATGCGGCCTTCGGTGGCGATACTGGGGTCGATGCTTTGGTGCTGCATTTGCTCACCGTAGTAAGCGTGCGCCGCGCCTTGCTTATCCCCTAAGCGAAACAAAATCGCATCGGTGAGCTGACCGTTGGCGGCATAGACAGGCTTGCGGCCGTCTGCACTGTGGCACTGGGTACAGGCATTGGCATTAAACAGTGGCCCCACACCGTCGAACAGCGCGCGGCCCTCGCCAGCAGGTGTCCACTCTGTGATAAACAGCTCACGCCCAGGCGATACGCCGCCCAGTGCGCTGCTTGGCAGGTTTGGCATAATCTGCAAAAAAGGCTGTGCGACACTGGCGGCGATCGTCGCGTTGCCACCTGCTGGCTGCCAGTCGCTATCGACAGTGGGACGATCAGGCGTGGTCGGCGGACTTGGAAGGTTTGGTTGAGTGCTGCTTGCGTCATCCGAGCCGCCACAGGCGCTAAGCAGCGCTATCGTCACGCCAAGCGCCGTGCTTTTTATGACCGAAGAGGATAAAGACAGGGGGCGAGTGCTGCCTGCCGGTGTTGATAATAAAAACATGGTATGACCTAAAAGTATATTGACTATAGTTGGCTTGGTAGTGTCACTGGTATCGGGTTGTTGTACATCCACACATGAGCGGTGTTGGCATTGCCCAGCGAGCCTTCAAAGCTCCAGCCCCATGTAAATAACTGCTCGGCTTTTGCAGCATCCTCATTTACGGCATCATCGTCTTGGATTTGCGGTTTTTGATGAGCGATCAGGTGCATAGCGCCCATGGCCATATTGTCGATATCTTTTAGGCTAGGCAGTTTGTTGGTTGGCTCATCTAAATCATGGTAAATGGTCTTGCCAGCACCGTTTGTTTCGCCAAACATACCCCATGCGTATAGGACGCCATTGGTCGTTGCAGCGTTGTCACTTACAGCGTTGGTGGCTGTGCTATTGGTCGCGACGTTGTCAATCAGCGCGTAGCTGGCATTGCCATTGGTATAGACACGGCGCACGTCTTTGTCAGTGAACCAAGGCAGTTTGGTTGGGGTAGTGATGATATCTGCCCATGCATTTTGGCTGCCTTGATAGGTTTCACCGTTATAGCCCAGTTGGCTTGCGGCATTTAACCCCCAGCCGTAGACGGCCTCTTTATTGGTCAAAGCCAAGATGTGATCTCTACCAGCGGCCAGTTGTGTGACTTTTTCTGTGCTTAGCGCGGCTTCTGTGCTGAGTGCAGTGTCATCCTTGGCTGGCGTAGTCTTATCCACCGTGCTATTACCTAGTACGTTGATACGTACGGGCGTAGCGTTTATGTTGGTGCAGTCATTAGCCAGCGTACAGGCGGCTCCCTTGCCAAGGTTGGCATAGGCATCGCTGCCCCAACCCCAGACTTGACCTTTATCATCTAACGCATAAGAGCTATTGGCGCTAGCGACCACCTGAACGATATGGCCAGCTTCTGCCGCCGAAAAGTCTACCCTGACAGGGGTACTGCTATCGCGGCTGGTATTATCTCCAAGTTGGCCTTGGCCATTGGCCCCAAAAGCCCAAACGCTACCATCTTTGGTCAATACTAAATTGTGCTTATAGCCTGCAGCGACCATGACGGCGTCTTCGATACCGTCGATGGCGCTGATATCTAAACGGCAGTCTACTGTTTTGCTGCAGTCATGACGACCACCATCACCGCGGCCGAGCTGTCCGTATTTGTCTTCGCCCCAGCTATATACCTGACCATTTTGCGCGATGGCAAGCGAATGGTTTTGATTAAAGCTGATGGACATCACATCCTTGGGCGCGCTACTCATTAGCATCGGCGTGACTGGGTGGCCCATCACGTCAGTGAATTTTGTGGTCAGCCCCAGCCCTGTTTGACCATAGTTATTGCGTCCCCAGCCATATAGCTGACCGTCACGTAGGGCGGCGGTATGAGAGCCACCGGCCGCGATGGTATCGCCTAGATAGAGGGTTTTGACCTTGCGCATGATGTTGCCGGCATTATCCGTGGCCTCTAGGACAATGCGGTTGCTACCGAGGGTCAATAAAATACGATCGTCAAAGTAACCTTCGGCATCTAGCGTTAGCGCTTGGGCTGGTTGTCCATTATGCGAGTATGTGAGCGATTTGACACCGCTGCTGTCTTGAACTTGCCCTGAGACAAAAACGGCTGCGACGGCGCTATAGCCATTGCTAAAGTTACTGTCGGTGGTGATAAGTGGCGGCGTCCCATCTATGATCGTGGTGTGATCAGAGTCATCGCCGCATGCTGTTAAAGTCAAGATAGCAGCAGTACAAGCGGCGATCGGGGTAAGACGGGATAAACGCATAAAAACCTCAATAGGTACAAAATAATAGATATAAAATGACAATACCGCCCCGTACAAATGCTACGCGCGTAGTATTTGTCGTGCTGGCTGATGATGTAGCGAAATAACAATAACGGTAAGAGTGTGGCAATAATATCTAAGAATAATATTACAAATAATAATCATTATCAATCATTAATAAAAAACAGCACCTTGAGCGATGCTATTTTTCATCTGCATGGTAGGCGTGAGCCAAATACCAAAGTCTGATCTGTATCGAGTTTTGTGCGGGGCGTTTTGTGTTTGTTGACCGAAAAAATGACGTTAGCGTACAGCCGTTATAACCATTTGAGGCGTTTAAAGTTGTAATACAAATAGCCGCACAGCGAGCCGATGATCACCATGATGACCAGATACGAGTATTGCCAGTGCAGCTCAGGCATAAAGTCAAAGTTCATACCGTAGATACCAGCGATGGCCGTTGGTACCGCTAAAATCCCTGCCCACGCGGCGAGCTTACGTACCACCTCGTTTTGCCCCATATTGACCATGGCCATATAGGTGTTCATAACCACGCTTAGCATCTCATTGAGGCCGTTGATGGCGTCTAACGAGTGCAGCAAGTGGTCATTGACGTCACGAAAGTAGGGCTTGGCCGCTTGCGAAAACCCAGAGACCAGCTCGCTTTTTTTGTGATTGATAAAAAAACTACAGATGTCTTGTACCGGTAAGATAATCGCCCGCATGTGTACCAGCTGTGACTTGAGCTCGTAGAGGTTTTTGAGCGTGCCTTTATCAAACTCATAGGTAAACACGTAACGCTCTTGCTCGCGCAGATAACGTCCCAAACGATCGGTAATCGGCATATAGTTATCCACGATAAAATCGAGTATAGCGTGCAAGACAAATATCGGCCCCATTCTGAGCTTTTCTGGGCGGCGATGGCAGTGCTCGCGGACAGGTGCGTAGGAGTTGGATGGACCATTGCGAATGGTGATTAAGTAGTTTTTGCCCATAAATATCGCCGTGGTGCCGTAGCGAATGACGTTGTCTTCAAGCTTGGCGGTACGTAAGACCACAAATACCATATCGTTGTCGTAATTTTCGACTTTGGCGCGCTGATGGTCGGCAAAGGCATCCTCGATAGCAAGTTCGTGCAGACCAAAGGCTTCTTTGACTTTGACCATGGTCTGGAGGCTGGGGTCATACAAACCCAGCCAGATAAACTGGCCATTGTTACTCAGCGCCCGACTGACATCATTTAGCGCTACTTTATCAAGGTTTTCACCGGTCTTACGAGAGTAGGCGTAGCAGTTGACGACCTCATCTTCACTGGATAGATCGATATCTTCATAGCGCTCAGAATCAGGGTCATAGACCGTCATGGTCTCGATGGTGTCTTCTCTGGTGGCATCGGCATCGCCGTAGATATAGCTATCATCATTATCGAGATATAAATGCTCATCATTCATATCCGCATAAAGACGGTTGATGTCGGAGTTAGGTTCAATACGTGCGGTTTTTTTGAGCAGTTGATCGTTATTGTGGTCCATACCCCCTCCCGTGATAAAGTAAAAAATATCTCACAAATAAAACGCTGCGCCGTCATTAAAGCGCGTGGCTTTTTAAAGTTTCAATATCGACCAAGCTCAGCAGGCTTTCGTGACAGGCTTCGAGCTTGATAGGCGGAGCGATATCGAAGTCCAAGGCCTCGACCCAGCGCAGCGCACAGATGCACCAGTAGTCGCCAGGTTTTAATCCAGCAAAACCATACTCAGGCAGGGGCGTGATCAAGTCGTTACCGCGACTGGCAGAAAAACTCAAAAACTCGCTGGTCATCTTGGCGCAGACGGTATGCTGGCCGACATCATGACTGCCAGTATGACAAAAACCATTGCGATAATAGCCGGTAATCGGGTCAAAACAGCAGCTGGCAAGCGCCGTCCCTAAGACGTTGGTTTGGTTGATGGCTGGGTTTGGGTGGTAATCAGGTGACATAAGGCTTCCGAGATAAAAATATGTGTTAGTGTAACATGAGTCTGTCTGCATGGCGCTGTTCTTGCTGAGGCAATTCGCGCACGTTTTTATCAAGTAATGCAAGCGCATAGCCGCTATTTCACGGACGCTATTTGCTCAATACGAGCAGATAGCCGTCGCCATATCTGCTGATGCTCATGATGCCATGGACGATAATTAGATAGTAATTGTGCCCAATTGTCACTAGGCGAACCTTGACTGCTATGCTAAACTAAAGCATAAAGTGCCTTGATTATTTATCTCTGTTTATTAGCGCATAAAGATACTCGTCTTATCATCCTAAATTATACTTATTACTCACCCTGTTGCGGTTACCTAGTTTGTTTATAAATAATTGGGTCAATGATGTTGTGTGTTAAAAACACAACGATACGATGTCAATGCCCTTATAAATACAACCTTTTAGTACCGCATCAGTACCGCGTTTTTTGGTAAGCGATACGCCAAACAAGGATTTATTGTGTCTGTCAGTTCTGATTCTGCAAAACCTGCCCAGTTAAATGCAACAAAAAACGCGGCCACTCAGCCTGCCGATAGCGTTGCTAAATCCAATAGCATGCCCTACCTAAACCACTTTGCCAGCGATGTGGCCAACAGTTGGCTGTTGCCTGATGGCGTGGTGGATGTGTTGTTTGAAGACGCGCATAAGCAAGAGGTGCTTAGGTACCAATTGACGCAGCAGCTGATCACTCATGGCTATCAGTTGGTCAACCCACCGATGATTGAGTTTACTGAATCACTGTTAAGTGACGCTTCAGAAGACTTGAAACGTCAGACGTTCAAGATCATCGATCAGCTGACGGGTCGTTTGATGGGCTTGCGTGCCGATATTACCCCACAGATTTTGCGTATTGATGCGCATCATGGCGGTACCGGTATTGCGCGTTACTGCTATGCAGGTGATGTGATTCACACCTTGCCGTCAGGACTGTTTGGCTCACGTACGCCCTTGCAGTTAGGCGCTGAGATATTTGGCTGCGCCGATTTGGCAGCCGATATCGAGCTGATTGATGTCTTGTTTGGGATGGTCAATACACTAGATATGAGCGCGGCACTGCATATTGACTTGGGTCATGTGGCGATATTTAAGCGTTTGGCTGAGATGGCTGCGCTATCTGACAGCGACGCTGAGCAATTGATGCATTTATATGCCAATAAAAACCTACCAGAGCTCAAACGTGTTTGCCAAGCATTGCCAATGGGCGATGACTTTTATGCCTTAGCGCGTTTTGGTCACGATATCGATAATTTGCTGACCAAGCTCTCTACTGCCGCACAGCAAGATGAACAGATATCTACGGCTATCGATGAGCTACAGCGCCTAAAAACGCACCTAAAAACGCAGTGGCAGTGTCCGGTGAGTGTCGATGTGACTGAACTATCAGGCTATCACTATCATACTGGCATTGTTTTTAATGGCTATATCAATAGCGAGACTCAGCCGCTGGTACGCGGCGGGCGTTTTGATGGTATGCAAAGCGGTGGCCATCTGTCCGTCAGCCAGCCACGCGAAGCCACAGGCTTTAGTATGGATGTCAGCCGTTTGCTGGCGCACACGCAGCTTGAAGTGCCGAGTATCGTGCTGATTGATTATCAAGCCGCCACTCAAGCAAGCCCTGAGCAGCGACAAACCTTGCTCCAGCAGGCCACCAGCCTACGCGAGCAGGGCTACCGTGTCACCATGCCACTAAACGCGGAAGATCGTCCCGATGGCGTGACACATCGTTTGGGTTTTGCTGACAATCAATGGCAACTACAAACCATCTCGCTTAACTAGATTCAGTTTGGCTGATTTATAAGTACATTTACAGTGGCTCGCCGCTTGAATAAAGATTTTAAGATAAAACATACTTGGTTTGGCGCGGCAATGATAAGCGCGCTGAGCGCAAGCATCAAACACTGCTAACATCACGTTAGTTTTGCAACCGTTATTGCACACACCTCAATACATAAAGGTAAGGATTGATCATGGGTAAGAATGTCGTAGTTTTGGGTAGCCAATGGGGCGATGAAGGTAAGGGTAAAATCGTTGATTTACTTACCGAAAAAGCCTCAGCCGTTGCTCGTTTTCAAGGCGGTCACAACGCTGGGCACACACTGGTTGTCGATGGCAAAACCACCGTCCTACATTTGATCCCATCTGGTATCTTGCGTGAAGGCGTCACCTGCTTCATCGGTAACGGTGTGGTACTAGCGCCAGATGCTCTACTAAAAGAGATAAAAGATCTAGAAGCCAACAACGTACCAGTACGCGAGCGTCTACGTATCTCGCCAAACTGCCCACTCATCATGCCATATCACGTGGCACTTGACCAAGCACGCGAAGCCAAACGCGGTACAGGCAAAATCGGTACCACAGGTCGCGGCATCGGTCCTGCATATGAGGACAAAGTGGCGCGCCGTGCCATCAAGCTTGCTGACTTGTTCCGTGATGATTTAGAAGAAAAACTACGTAACCTAATCGAATATCATAACTTCCAACTGACACAGTATTATAAAGTCGATGCCATCGATTTTGATGAGACCTTTAAGCTGTGCCAAGAGTGGCGCGAAGAGATCAAAGGCATGGTTACTGATGTGACCGAAGACCTCAACCAATTGCGCCTTTCTGGCAAAAACCTAATGTTTGAGGGTGCACAAGGCACGCTACTTGATATCGACCACGGTACCTATCCGTTTGTCACCAGCTCAAGCGTTACAGCAGGCGGCGTATCGACTGGTACGGGTATCGGCCCATTGTACCTAGACTATGTACTTGGTATCACCAAAGCTTACACCACGCGTGTTGGTAGCGGTCCATTCCCAACAGAGTTGTTTGATGATGTGGGTGCCCACTTAGCCAAAGTCGGCCATGAGTTTGGCGCGACCACTGGCCGCGCGCGTCGCTGCGGCTGGTTTGATGCCGAGGCACTACGCCGCGCGGTGGTATTGAACTCTATGTCAGGTATCTGCTTGACCAAGCTTGACGTCTTAGACGGTCTTGAAGAATTGCTAATCGGCGTGGGTTACAACCTCCCTGAGACAGAATGTGCTGGCGCGCACGACGCAGAGTTTTATGAGTCTGTCACACCGAAGTATGAAACTATGGAAGGTTGGAGCGAGTCTACCGTTGGTATCACCAACTATGACGACCTACCAGAAAACGCCAAAAAATACATCAAACGTATCGAAGCATTGATTGGCTGCCCAGTAGATATCATCTCAACCGGCCCTGACCGCGAAGAGACCATCGTACTTCGTGACCCGTATGATGCTTAGTGCGTACTATAAGTCTTGGTGTTATAAGCACTAACTGGCTTGTAGTATTCATCAAGTAGTATCAATTAAACGAACCCCAGTGCTGAGCATTGGGGTTCTTTTTGGTCAATATGATGACCGTATTAACAATTAGCGGATCATAAATTTACTTTTATGCAAGGTGCGGTCATAAATTAATCCTATCATTTATAGCCTCAATCATTATAATAGGCAACAATCCTATGTTGACGCTCGTGTTTTGCTATCGATAAATCATGAGTTATCCGCTTCGTCGACATGGCGGCCAACGTTAAAACAAAGCATTTACCCCTTTACTTTTACCAAACTGACCCCCTATTAGGAGTTTTTTTATGGCTAACGAACGTACTTTATCTATCATCAAGCCTGATGCCGTCGCTGGCAACCACATCGGCGCTATTTATAGCCGTTTTGAAGAAGCGGGTTTAAAAATCGTTGCTGCAAAAATGTTGCATCTTGATGACGAAAAAGCAGGCGGCTTTTACGCTGAGCATGCCGAGCGTCCATTTTATAATGCTTTGGTCTCATTCATGACTTCAGGCCCTGTCGTTGTTTCTGTATTAGAAGGCGAAAACGCCATTGCTAAGCACCGTGAAATCATGGGTGCAACCAACCCAGCCGACGCTGCCGAAGGCACTATCCGTGCTGACTTTGCTAGCAGCATCGATGAAAACGCGGTTCATGGTTCAGATTCAGCTGAGTCAGCAGCACGTGAAATCAGCTACTTCTTTAACGATGATGAAGTATGTGCACGTACGCGCTAAGAGCAGCCAGTTATTGATAGCAGCCAAGAGGTTGGTTATGAATAATTTGTGTCGCAAGACGGCTTATATCTGATGGGTATAAGCCGTTTTAGCTATTTTGGTTTGTCTGTTTTTTCGCCGGCTTTGTGTTATTGAAATTTTTTATTATTTGCCTCATTATTGTCTTTATCTAGCATTATCAATCCTTTATCAGTATAGCTAATCATTTTTTGTGCTTGTCGCTATGTATGATTGGCATAAGTACAAGAGACGCTGCGCTCATAATGGATTGCTAATGGCCATATTTGCCATAAGGCGTATGGAGAGCAACACTCATCGCTTATATCAACAATTGCCACGCTTAATTTAGCTGATGCAAAAAGGTTACCTATTATGTCCACTGTTCAATCCCCGATCCAGCATGTCCTTGCCACCTCCAAAGCCAGCATCAAGCTGGTCGATGAAGCGCAGGCCAAGACCAATCTTTTGGGGATGACCCAAGCAGAATTGGCTGACTATTTTAAAAGCCTCGGCGAAAAGCCATTTCGCGCGACGCAGGTGATTAAATGGATATATCAGCACGGGGTGACAGATTTTGAGCAGATGACCAATCTGAGCAAGTCACTGCGCGATAAATTGTCGCTGAATGCCTGCGTGACTCCGCCTAAGGTTATTCATCGTCAGTACAGTGATGATGGTACACGTAAATGGGTGTTTGAAGTGACGGGCGGCTCGCTGGTGGAGACGGTATTGATTCCGGCGGATGATAATAAATCGAATGGCCGCAAAACTTTGTGTATCTCTTCGCAAGTCGGCTGCGCGCTCGACTGTAGTTTTTGTAGTACCGGTAAGCAGGGTTTTGAGCGCGATCTGACGGCGGCTGAGATCATCGGGCAGCTGTGGGTAGCCAATGCTTCCTACATGAGTGATGACAATGACAGCTTAGAGGCTGTCGATCATAGCGCTTGGGAAAACCATGTTACCAACGTGGTGATGATGGGTATGGGTGAGCCTTTATTAAACTACAAGCCTGTAATCGGCTCGATGGAGATTATGCTCAGCGACCATGCTTATGGTCTCTCAAAGCGCCGTGTGACGTTGTCGACTTCCGGCGTGGTACCCAAGATGTATCAGCTGGCACAAGATCTCGATGTGGCTTTGGCGATATCCTTGCACGCGCCCAATGATGAGCTGCGTGATGAGCTGGTGCCTATCAATAAGAAATACCCGTTAAGTGAGCTGATCGCCGCGGCAAAAAACTACGTGTATGATGTCAATCCACGCCACAAAAAACACGTCACCATTGAGTATGTCATGCTTGATGGCGTCAATGACAGCGATGAGCATGCGCGGCAGTTGGTGGCGTTGTTGGATGGTCTACCAAGTAAGATTAATTTGATACCGTTTAATCCGTTTCCGCATGCACCATATGACAAATCAAGCAACAACCGCATCCATGCGTTTAGCAATATCTTAAGTGAAGCTGGGTTTGTGTGTACCATTCGTCAAACGCGCGGCGACGATATCGATGCGGCTTGCGGCCAGCTGGTCGGGCAAGTCGCCGACCGCACTCGTCGTTCAGCGGCATGGCAGCAAAGCATCAAAGCGCGTGAAAACGCTGAGTTGTGATTCATCATACAATTAATCACAACTAAATTGTACTTATGGGGGCTAAATCTATTAAACTGATGCTTCGATTATCGAACGCATTGAATCCAGTTTTATGATGGCGGCTATGATGACTTCTAAAAATTCTTGTCAAAATAAGTATCAAAGCGTGTGTTTTTTGACTGACAAACCATGGATGACAGCCACGTTGCCAGTCGTGGCACAGACGGCAGTGACGTCCAAACGGCTACTGCTTGGTATGGCGATGGTAGGGCTGTTTTTGACGGGGTGTCAAAGCACGCCAACCGATGATTTATTGGGGGATATCCCTTATCAGACGTCGACGCGGCCGAGCAATGATCGCAACTTGGATCAACAAGAAATTGCGCGCGTACGCACCTCGCTTGCCGCGCAATATATCCGCAAAAACGAGCTTGATACCGCCCAACGCCAGCTTGAAAAAGCCTTCGCTGCCGATAGCCGTTACGCGCCAGCCTATGATATGATGGGCGTTTTGCTGCAGCAAGAGGGCAGCCGTATTAATCTGCAAAAAGCCGATCAGTACTTTAAAAAAGCCATCGCGCTTGATAAAGACTTTGAGCAAGCTCACAATAACTATGGCGTGTATTTGTCGCAGATGAAACGCTATAAAGAAGCGGCTGAGCAGTTTGAGATTGCAGGGGCAGCGCTTGGCTACGAAGGTCGTATCGGCGCGCTGGAAAACCTAGGCCGAACCTACCTACAGATGGGCGACCGTACTGCTGCGGCCAAAGCGTTTTTGCGCGCGCTAGATGGCAACCGCAATAGTATCATCGCCCATATCGAATTGGTAGATTTATTGCTTGAGCAGCAGCGGGTGGCCCAAGCACAAAAACTTTATGACGAGACACTGATCTTGGTACAAGGGCAAGGTATCAGCCCGCGTTTGCTATTACAAGGCATCAAACTTGCGGCGGCTCAAAACAACATAACCACACGCCAGCAATTGGCACAGCAGCTTTTATCCGCTTATCCACTAAGTGATGAAGCAAAACAACTTAAGACTTGGCTTAACAATCCAGAGGCACCATGGAAATGACCACCCCATCATCAAACACTCAATCAAACACTCAGGGATCATTTGGTGCCATGTTGCAGCAAGCCCGCAAAACAAAGCAAGTCAGTCTAGAAGAGGCCGCCGCCGAGCTGTTTATTTTAAAGCGTCACCTAAAAGCCTTAGAAGACGAGAATTTTGCAGATTTGCCGCAAGCCGCGTTTGCTCGCGGTTTTGCTATCAACTATGCCAAGTTTTTGGGGTTGGACCCTGTAAAGATCGCCAGCAGCTTTGATGCCGCCTATCCCAATGAGCTAAAACCGTATTCAGTCAACAACATTGATACACCGCTGCGCCCGATGGGAACCTTGCAGCGCGACACTCACAACCGTATTCGTTTCAATCCGTTACTGATTATCGCGGTCATTGGCGTTATTATCTTAGCGATTTTTTTATTCCGCATGGTCAGTAATGCCAGCAAAGAAAACACCCAAGCACCGACCAACGCTGTCGAAGACATCTCGGCACTCGAGCAGGCTCAAGGCGCTGCTATCGATAGCGAGACGGGTGTGGGTGCCGCAGGCTCTGCGCTTAACATAGGCGCGGCGAGCAGCACCGCGACGTTAGAGGTGATGTTGAGCGATGAGGCGGTGGTGGTGATTACTGATGCGTCAGGGAGCAATCTGATGAACGGCGCTCAAAGCACGGGTAGCTATAAGTTGTCTGGCATGCCGCCATTTAATGTACAGATCGATAATGTCGATAATGTCAGCTTAATGCTCAACCAAGAGGCGGTGGCATTAGAGGCGTACGCCACTGATAAGCAAGCCAGTTTTGAGCTTGCGCCATAAGTGGGTAAAAGCATAACGACGCATCGTTAGGTATTATTGTCAGGGTTTATTTTTATTTTTTTGCTTTAACCAAAGGGTTTGTCTATGTCAACGTCAGCGCCTATTAACCGTCGTCTTACCAAAAAAATATATGTCGGTGATGTCGCGATTGGGGGTGATGCACCGATTAGTGTGCAAAGCATGACCAACACCGAGACTTGTGATGTGGCCGCGACGGTCGCACAAATCGAGCGCTGCGTAGAAGCAGGCGCTGATCTGATGCGCGTCTCGACCCCGACGATGGATACGGTCAACGCCTTTGCCGAAATCCGTAAACAGGTCAGCGTGCCGCTCATCGCCGATGTGCATTTTGATCATAAGATTGCTTTGGCAGTGGCCGAAGCAGGTGCTGATTGTTTGCGTATCAACCCAGGTAATATCGGTAGTGATGCCAAAGTACGTGAAGTGGTTGCCTGCGCCAAGCATCACAATATCCCGATTCGTATCGGTGTCAACGCAGGCTCGCTAGAAAAAGACATCCAGCGAAAGTATAAAGAGCCGACGGGTGAGGCGATGCTAGAGTCCGCGATGCGCCATATTGATATTTTGGAGCGTCTCAATTTTGATCAGTATAAAGTCTCAGTCAAAGCCAGTAATGTGTTTTTGACATTAGAGGCGTATCGTCTGCTCTCAGCCCAAATTGACAACCCGCTACATCTAGGCGTGACCGAAGCTGGTGTCTATCGCACCGGTGCGGTCAAATCTGCCATTGCATTAGGGGGGCTGCTCCTAGACGGCATCGGCGATACCATTCGTATCTCTCTAGCGGCAGAGCCTGAAGAAGAAATTAAAATCGGCTTTGATATTTTAAAATCGCTAAACATCCGCTCAAACGGTGTCAATTTTATCGCTTGTCCTAGCTGCTCGCGCCAAGAGTTTGATGTGATCAAAGTGATGACAGCGTTGGAGTCGCGTCTCGAGGATATTCGTGAGCCGATGGATCTGTCAGTGATTGGCTGTAAAGTAAATGGCCCAGGGGAGGCCAAAGAAGCCGATATCGGTATCGTCGGTGCTGCGCCAAAGTCATTGGTCTACCGTATGGGCGAAAAAAGCCATTTGATCAATACCGAAAACCTAGTCGATGAGATTGAAAGTATGGTGCGCGCCCATGCTAAAGACTTGGCAAAAAAGCGCGAAAATGAGATTATTCGCGTTAAATAAATACCAGTAGCGCTAACGGATACCAGTAGTGCTGTCGTTGTTTTTAGGTTAATTATATAAAAAAGAACTTGTGATAAATTTAAGGATATGACCGTACCATGATCAAAGCTATCAAAGGGTTTAATGATATTTTGCCTACCCAATCGGCAAAATGGCTACAATTAGAAGCGATATTGGCGGATGTGCTGGGTAGGTACGGTTATGAGCATATTCGTCTGCCTATCGTCGAGCAGACTGATTTGTTTGCCCGTGCTATTGGCGGGGCCACCGACATCGTTGAAAAAGAGATGTATAGCTTTGCCGATAAATCTGAGCCGCCCACTCCTTTGACCTTGCGCCCAGAGGGCACCGCAGGCGCGGTAAGGGCTGTAATCGAGCACAATCTACTGCGCGGTGATACGCCCAAACTATGGTACATCGGCCCCATGTTTCGCTATGAGCGCCCACAAAAAGGCCGCTATCGTCAGTTTCATCAATTAGGGGTAGAAAGCTTCGGTAGTGCGCTGCCCGATGCCGATGCTGAGCTGATCGCGATGACGCATCTGATGTGGCAAGCGCTGGGTCTCAAAGACGAGATGCGCTTGCAACTAAACAGCTTGGGTGAAATCGACGAGCGCCATGCTTACCGTGAGGCTCTAGTCGCTTATCTAACCGACAAACAAGACCAGCTTGACGAAGACAGCAAGCGCCGTCTGACGACCAACCCGCTACGTATCTTAGACAGCAAAGAGGCGAGTACGCAGGCGTTATTGGCAGAAGCGCCAAAGCTGGCTGAGTTTTTGGGTACAGAGAGCATGGCGCACTTTGAGCAAGTGCAGGCATACTTGACCGCGCTTGGTATCGATTTTGAGATCAATCCGCATCTGGTACGCGGTCTGGATTATTACAATAAGACTGTCTTTGAATGGGTGACAGACAAGCTAGGTAGCCAAGCCACCGTCTGTGCAGGTGGCCGTTATGATGGTTTGGTTGGCCAGCTAAAGTCTGTCGGTACCGACGGCAGTAAACCTGCCAAATCTGAGCCTGCCGTTGGATTTGCCATGGGGCTTGAGCGTTTATTATTGTTACTAGAGGCGGTCGCGCCGATGGCAGACGTTTCGGCCTGCGATGTCTTTGTGGTCGCTCATCCAGAAGTCTATAGCGCAGGTATCAAGTATGCCCAAAACCTACGTTATGAGCGTCCAGATATCCGAGTCAAGATGGCAAGTGCCACCAGCCTAAAAGCGCAAATGAAAAAGGCGGATAAATCAGGGGCTGCGCTCACGGTGATTATTGCTCAGCAAGAGCTCGATGACAATCTGGTGAGTATCAAAGACATGCAGACAGGCGAGCAGCGTAGTGTCTCGCAAGACTGGCTATCGAATGCAGACAATTTTTCGCGCCAGTGATGAATGGGTCGATTGATTAGTCGATCAATTAATAGATTAATCAGGTGATATCGGCTTTCGCCTCAGCATTTTTATAACACTTTTATTAGGTAACCCTTTATGGCTTTGACACCCAATTCGCCAAATCCAGACAATTCCATGGACGCGTTAAAGCAGTATGGCAGCTATATCGTCACTGCAATTTTGTTGGCGTTGGCCGCTTATTTTGGTTGGACATACTGGCAAAATAACCATGCGCGCGTCGATACAGTCGCAGCAGATCACTACGCGGATATCCAACGGCTCAATGAAGAAATCAGTCTGGCGGCGCAAAACCCAGATTTGGAAGCTGAGGCGCAAGAAGCGCTGGCACAAAGCCGTACACAACTGGACAAAGATATCGACGCATTGGTTGGCGCCCACGGCGAGTCAGTCTATGCGTGGCAAGCATTGATGATAAAAGCCCGCCATCAAGTGGATAGTGATGACTTTACCGCCGCAGCAAATACCCTGAAGCAAGCATTAGCCATTGACTTGGGCGACGCTGGCCTAAGCGCCATCACCCGTCTACGTTATGCCAACACGCTACTGGCAGCAGGCGATGCTGAGGGCGCACTGGCAGAAGCCAAACAAGACATGCCAAGCTCATTTGAAGCCAGTCAGCAAGAGTTGCTAGGCGATATTTATCTGGCACAAAACGATAAAGATTTGGCCATCAACGCTTACAATAATGCGTGGGAGCTGTTACGTGAGCGTCAAGAAATGCGTGCAGTATTGGCATTGAAGATGGAGAGCTTGGGGGTAATGCCTGAGCCTATCGAGGCGCAAGCCAGTCTGATCCAAGAGCCTGCTGTACCAGCGCCTGCGATATCTGAGCCGCCACCAGTGGTAGAGGGCGCACCGGCCGAAGTTACACAGTAGTGGTATTGTATTAGGCGCTATTAACGAATAATAGCGCTGATGTTTTATCAGCACCCTAGGCAGTACCAACAGAATTCTATATGCTAGATTGGCGGCCAGTGGGCTGATCGTGAGAGCAGAGTTGATAAGTGGCTGTTATCTATTTAAAAAATTTTATAACAGTTACCAAGATAACTAAAACCAGGCAACACTGTGAGCAGATCATTGATGGATGAGCCACAGACTGACCGCCCAATCCACTAATCCATAATAATTTTTGTAGTGAGAACCTATGATGACTCAATCCATTCGCTCGAGCAACATGTCAACCGCCAATATTATCAAAAAGACAGTCATGCATGTGGCCGTACTGGCAGTAATGAGCACTGCAGTGATTGGGTGTAATCGCGGTATCAAGCCTGTCGTCAATGATCCTGTCGATTTGGTACAAATTGCAGAGCCGGTCACTGTGCTACAGCCTGTCTTTAGCGCAGATGTTGGCAATAAAAAAGCCAGCAAAAAAGATCCTTTGGCGCTGCAAGTTGGCTATGCCAATGGTCAAATGGTCGCAGCCTCACGCGGTGGCGACTTGATAGGGTTTGATAATGCAGGTGAGCGTCTGTGGTCAGTCAATGTCGGTGATCAAATCACCGGCGGCGTGACAGTAGACGCCTTAAGCCAAACGGCAATCATCAGCACACGCGGCGGTCAGGTGATGGCGTTTGATAGTACAACGGGTGCCAAACGCTGGCAGCAGCAGCTATCAGGGTCAGTATTGACGCCGGCTTTGGTCAGTAATAATCGTGTGATTTTGTCAGCGAATGATGGATTTTTGCACGGCTTATCTCTACAAACCGGCCAGTCCGTATGGCAGTTTGCTACCCAAGTGCCTGCCATCAGTGTACGCGGTAGCGCCGCGCCAACCCTACTAGACAGCAAGACTGCGCTGCTGGCCACCGCAGATGGCCGACTGCATGCGGTGACGGTTGATAGTGGTCTGCCGCAGTGGTCGAGACGCGTCGGTGTCGGTATGGGCAGTAGCGAAGTTGAGCGTATGAGCGATGTCGATGGCACGCCTATCGTTGATCAAAACCAGCTGTTTGCAATCAGCTATAGTGGTCAGTTATTGGGTATTGATTTGGCCTCGCGTCAGGTTTTATTTGTCAATGAGCTTGCCAGTCTCAAATCCCTTGCTGTCAATAATCAGCAAGTCATCGCCACCAGCCTAGATGGTAAAGTGGTTGCGTATGATCGCAGCAATGGCGAGATGCTCTGGGAGAGCGATGAGCTGGCGTATCGTCACTTGACCAATCCTGTGATGATTGGTAATTATATCGCGGTTGGTGATTTAGAAGGTGTGGTGCATTTGTTCAACCCTGCCAATGGTCAAATCATCAGCCGTGTACAGACCAAGGGGGCGTTGACCAACTTGCAAGTACAAGGAAGTCGTTTGCTAACGCAGAGCGCTACAGGTCAAGTGGCTATCTGGCAGCTGATACGTTAAGTATCATAGGCTGTGCCGCGCGGCAGCTGATGAGTCGTGATATTGTTATCAGTCAGTCATTGGCTATCAGACTTGCGGTTTGACATCACGATCACTACTATTATCACTCACGCTGCTAGGTCAGCGTTTTGTGCTTGGTTGTAAACTGCTTGTTTAAACGCAGGCTTTCGCGTACTCTATGCGACCGATATGCGGTAGGTTTACCATATAGACGACATCATTTGATAGATCCGATAAAATGGTGTCTGAGAGATATAATCATCACTGTAGGCTTGCTTACTATAGGGTCTATGTCATAGGGTCGATGTTATAGGGTCGATGTTATAGGGTTGATGAGTGTATCTGCTGTCGTTTTATCATTTATATTAATTTGCGGTCACGTACAACAATATTTGCGACTATGATTTTAGTCGCTGTACGGTCTGCCATTGTGCCTTTCACTGAGAGTAACCCATGAGTATCAAGCCTGTGGTCGCCTTAATTGGTCGTCCAAACGTCGGTAAATCCACCTTATTTAACCAGTTTACAAAAAGTCGGCAGGCATTGGTTGCTGATATGTCGGGGCTGACGCGTGACCGTCAGTACGGCGATGCTACCTACGAAAACAAATCGTTCATCGTTGTCGATACGGGCGGTATCGGTGAGGCAGACGATGGCAGTGGCAATATCGATGACTATATGTCTGAGCAATCGCACACAGCGATCCATGAGGCAGATATCATCGTGTTTGTGGTAGATGCGCGGTCTGGAATGATTGGTGCTGATGCTGAGATTGGTAAGTTTTTGCATACATTGGGCAAGCCTGTCTATGTGGTCGCCAACAAAGTCGATGGCGTCCATGATGCCGCGCCTGCGGAGTTTTATGCGCTCGGTTTGGGAGAGCCGTATCCGATGGCTGCCAGCCACGGCCGCGGTGTCGGTAACTTGCTAGAAGTGCTGACCGCTGACATGCCTGAGCAAGAAAACGTCGTCGAACCAAATGGCTTAAAACTTGCCATTATCGGTCGTCCAAACGTCGGCAAATCTACCTTGGTCAACCGTTTGCTTGGCGAAGATAGGGTGGTGGTATTTGATATGCCAGGCACCACGCGCGACAGTATTTATATTCCTTATAAACGGGATGGTAAGGATTATGTCCTTATCGACACCGCAGGCGTGCGCCGCCGCGGCAAAATCGATGAAAAAGTAGAAAAATTCTCCGTTATCAAAACCCTACAAGCCATCGAAGACTCCAATGTGACGGTGATTGTCATCGATGCGCAAGAAGGCATCGTCGATCAAGACTTGCATATGATAGGCTATGCGCTCGATGCAGGTCGGGCGCTGGTGGTCGCGATAAACAAGTGGGATGGCCTCAGCCAAGACCAAAAAGATTATATCAAGCTTGAGATGGATCGCCGCTTTAGTTTTATTCCTTTTGTGAAAGTGCACCTGATCTCAGCGCTACATGGTACCGGCGTGGGCAACTTATACCCGTCGATTTTGCGCGCTTATCAGTCATCTATGTTTGAGGTGTCGACCAATCGCTTGACGCAGATATTGCAAGACGCTGTGACAGCCAACCCACCGCCGACCGTCGCAGGTCGCCGTATCAAGTTGCGTTATGCGCATATCGGTGGTCACAACCCACCGGTCATCGTCATTCACGGTAACCAAACCAGTGCGCTACCGAAGAGCTATCAGCGTTACCTCGAAAACCAATTTCGTCAAGTCTTTAAGCTTGAAGGCACACCGCTGAATGTCATCTTTCGACAAAATGACAACCCCTATGCCAATAAAAGCGACACACCGACGAAAGCAAAAGCGCAGCAGTTACGCCAACGTGAGCGCAATCGGGCAAAAAAATTCACCACCAAAGACAAAAAACCGCGCTAACTTGCTAATGGCTAACTTGCCAGTGGCGAGTGTACGAACCAGTCGCTTTATGATGTCGCCTGTATCGTTGTTATGATAAGGCGACATAGTCCTGCGCCGCTGTTTTTATTCTCCCCTCGTTGTGTATAGTCAATCCAATATAAAATTGACACCTCTGATGCCAGTAGGACGGTACCTGCCCAAAAATATCTGCATGTTTGTCTTATCACTTCTGCAAAATACCTGTAGTATGAATAAAAAGTTGTCTTGGCTTCGTTGAGTGATATGAACAGCCCTCGATCTCGCACCATTCCTATGCTTATCTGGCGCTCTGTCGTACAGGCCATTACGCTGGCTGTGTTGGCAGGGTTTATATTGTCTTTTGTCTATGGTCTGACTTATCATTACAAAGAAACGCATCGGCATATAGATCAGCTTGCCGCGGTATTGACCGCCAGTGCCTCGACAGCAGAAGGGGCAGATATCGTAGCGGAGCAAGTTGCCTTTTTATTAGAAAATGAGCCAAGTATTCAGAGTATTTTATTTTACTCAACCCCTCAGCCTATCAGTGATACCAATCAATCTAGAGGCGACTGGAAAAACGCCCTGTTTGCCGATACGGTCAGCTTTAATTACCCAGTCGTCAGTAATGACTTGCAACCAGACAGTCTCACGATAGCCGCTACATTCTCTGATGCTGATGGTTTACCGCGCCAGTCATCAGGCGTAGCGGCGTCCTCAAGCACCACAAAAAATGCCAATAGTACGCTGGTCGGTTATATTAATATCACCTTAGATGTCAATAAACTGCGCGCAAGCTGGTTTCAAAGCAATGCTTTATTGTGGCTGGTTACGATTTTGCTGGCTGTGGTCTGGGCGCTGTATGTCTTACGTAAGCTCAACTGGCCGGTTAGGGATGTGGACGCGCTCACTGAAGTATGCGACATCATCATTAGGACGCCTGAGCTTGAAAAACTGCCCGTCATCGCCCAGCATTTTAATTTTCAGGAGCTGGCGCAAATCAAGCAGGCTTTGATTGTGCTGTTTAAACGCTTGCAAGACATCAAACAAGACTATGAAGCGGTGGCGACCTTTGAGCAGCAGCTACACAGCAAAGATGTATCGCTCGATGTGCAGCTGCATAATTTTCAGAGCATGATAACCCACGAGCTAAAAACCTCATTAAATGCCATTGTCGGCGGCTTACAGCTGCTAGATTATGAAACGTTGAGCCGAGAGCAAAAAGACGCGGTCGATATCATCAGTAGTGGCAGTGACAAGCTGGTGTCTTCGCTTGAGCATATCATTCAGTTGAATCAGATACAAAAAGGTCAGATGACCATTCATCTTAGTGAGTTTAACCCACTACAGCTGATCGCTGATCTGTTGGCAGAGTTTGAGCCTATTGCTAAACGTAAGGGCTTAGAGCTGATTAGCCAAGTGCATCATATAGATTATGGCCTACAAGGTGATGTAAAAAAGATACAGCAAATACTCTCGATTTTGCTAAGTAATGCCATTAAGTTTACCTCAGCGGGGCAGGTTACCATTACCTCGCAGCTCACGCATTTTGATAAAAGCAATCGCTGGCAGATCAGTGTCAAAGACACGGGCATCGGCATCGATAACAATCACATCAACGATATTTTTAATCCATTTTTTCAGGTAGACTCGTCACAAACGCGGCAATACGAAGGTTCAGGGATAGGCTTACCCGTCGTCAAACAAATGGCCCAGCTGATGGGAGCGAGTATCGATGTCCATAGTGAGCTGGACGTCGGCACAGAGTTTGTCTTGACCATTCCACTACCCAACCAGCAGCAAGTTCATCAGCAGCAAGTGCTGGCGGGGCTGAGTATTATTTACTATTATTATCACGAAGCGGGATTTTTGGTGGAGGAGCTTGAGCGGTTAGGCGCGCAGGTGATCTGCCATCAGCATGAGCAGCTGGCGCTAGATGAGATACGCCACAAAAAAATAGACATAGTGATGTTTGCAGAAGACATGTATCCTGCGAGGGCTGAGGCATTGGCCACCCGTATTCGTCAGATAGAAAACGCTGATATCACCCATCGGGCGCTATTGATATACTGGTATCCAAAACACCACGTGCGCAGCTTAGAGAGCTTTGAGCATGGGTTAAAAGCCGCTGGTGTCGACTATTGCCACATGGTGACGTATAGTGATAAAGGATTGAGCGATTTGATAAAACGCTGGCTCGTTTGGACATGATATGGTGGGATTAACTGCAGATATGGCGAGATGAGTGTGATACTACAAGCCTTGATTTTATGCAAACAAAAAAAAGACGCCCACCTATCGGAGCGTCTTTTTTTGTATATAAGTTATGCCAAATGCTTAAAAAAAGCTTTGTACCCAGCGAACCACACGCTGCCAAGTGCGACTCAAAAATCCTGATTGTTCGATATCACTGGTGGCAATAATAGGCACGGATGCCACTGCCTTGCCGTCGATGACCGCCATCATTTTACCGATCTCTTGTCCTTTTTTGATGGGGGCTTCTAAGCTTTCGGGAATATCGACCACGGTGGTTATTTTGTTTTTTTGCGTCTTACTGGTCAGTATTTGCAAGTTATCACCTGTGACCAGTTCAATTTCGTCGGTTTCGCCAAACCAGACTGGTACCTTACTGACAAACTGCCCAGCAGGTGCTTTGGTGACGGTGGTAAAGTGCCCAAAGCCCCAGTTAAGCAGCTCGCGCGACTGGTCGGCACGGGCTTGCGGGCTTTCGGTGCCCATGATCACAGAAATCAGACGCATGCCATCACGTTTGCTCGAGGCGGCCAAGCAGTAGCCTGCAGCGTCTGTATGCCCTGTTTTTAGACCGTCGACCGTGGGGTCAGTCGCTAGTAGGGCGTTGCGGTTGCCTTGTGTGATGCCATTGTAGGTAAACTCTTTTTCGGCATACAAGCCATAGTAGTCGCCGCTGTTTTTGATAATGGCGCGCGATAGCTTGGCCAAGTCCAGCGCTGAAGCTCTATGGCCTTCGTCAGGCATACCTGTCGAGTTGACAAAATGGGTGTTTTCCATGCCCAGCTTTTCTGCTTGCTCATTCATCAAGATGGCAAACGAGGCTTCGCTACCAGCGATATGCTCTGCCATAGCTTTTGAGGCGTCATTACCTGATTGAATAATAATACCGCGTAGCATGTCGATAACGCTCGCAGATTTATTTACCGGTACATACATACAAGACTGACTGCTACTGCCGCGGCACCACGCATTTGGGCTCATCAGCACTTGATCGTCTTCTTTTAGGTCGCTTGAGGCGAGGCGCTGCTCGATGATGTAGCTGGTCATCATTTTTGTCAAAGATGCTGGCGGTAGCGCTTCATTGGCGTTTTTTTGTGCCAAGATTTCACCAGTGTTGTAGTCCATTAATACATAGGCGGTATTGTCCATCTCGGGTGGCTGAATGGCGGCATTTGCCATTATCGCACTCATAGAAACACTTACACCAACGACCAGCTGTACCAGCTGATTTTTTACACGCTTTACTGTCATATATCGTTACACCGCATCATAAAACCAAATGTATCTGCCGCTTGCGACTCGCCCCAAACCTCGGTCATCTTTTTCGTATGTCTTAAATATTATATTCAAAAACAAGGGATTAATGATGGCAGTGACGATGGTGCGACAGACATAAAATTAACGCCTTATCTTAGCAAAATGATAACCGATGGGGAATCGATAACTGCAAAAAATAAGGCACCCCCAAAAATAAAAAGCCCTGCTTGTGTCTATGATCGCTTGTCGCGTTTATCACGTAACTCAGGCTATCTAACGCTATTTTTACCTATTTATAAGGTATCTTAAAAAACAAACCCAGCGCAATCTTCGGTTGCAAAAAAGCCTGCTATATGGCCCATCTTCTGTCGGGGCAATACAGCAAGCTTTTAGGTCATCTATCACTCGTCAGAAAAACATTAAAAATCTTGACGCTTTGTCTCGCGCTGGACGCTCGCTTGTGTCGTTTTTTATTGTCGTTGATGATCAATGTTATTTTGGCGTCAAAAGCACAGTGGTACGTTTTTGTTTATTTTTTTAAATCGTCTGTCTTATCATGCTTATCATAAGTGGTGATGAGGGGTACTAGTATTCAGCATTGGCCAAGTCTTCGCACAGCGCTCGGTTGTCTTGCTTAGAAAATCCCATCGTCCAGCTACGGATGCCTTGGAGAATTTGACGATAGTCTTGCTGCGTTGATAGGTATTGAATCGCCGCTTTGGGGTCTTCTAGTGACGGCATCAGCTCGTGCAACTGCACGTTATAAGACTTATAAAAACGCTGTTTTTGCTTGCCGTTTAGCATCGGCGGGCAAATCTCTGAAAGTACTTGCATCACAGCGATTTCATGCTTGGTGATGTTGATGCCAGACATGTCTAAAGGAATGGTCGTCGCAGCATTGTTTGCCGCATAGGAGGCTTGAGACAGCATGGCAACAGACGTTATCAGTCCTGCAAGACCTACCTTGGATGCGGTCTTCGCTAGCACAGAAGCTATAGATAATATCGATTGATTTTTCATTCTGTATTACACTCGCTTATCTTTATTTAATGGTCATATGTTAATGGGTAAAAAAACAAAAGTCACATAAAATATTGATTTATGTGTAGATATATTGTGAGCCAAAGCCATCTTGCAGCAACATATCAGCAGCATCGTCAGCTAAGTTACGTCCGCCTAAAAGTATAAGTTGGTATTGTAGTGCGTTGTTGCCTATTGTAACCTAATGGCAAGTTTTTGCTTATCATTTAATCTGTACTGGCGGTATGACACTCTGCCATACACAGTTCAGGATAATTTTGCTAAAGCGGCAAAGCCTTGAATACTGTAGGCTGTGAACTTTGTATTTGTATCTATGGCATCTATGGCATCTATGGCTGGCTCTGCTATGTGCGCGTCAGTGTATGATTGGGGTATAATCGCCATTTATTTTTGCCCTTTTGCTTTTTTTGCGCTTTTACTTACGATACCAGCAGGGCGCGCTGATGATGTCTACCATGGGTAGTGAGTTAGCGCGATGTATAAGGATAAGTAAGAAGGTATCATTGGGCGATAAATTTTACCAATCAACCGTTTGCGCTGTCGCCCTTTACTCTGTAGGCTAAGGCACCCAGCCGTAGGAGCCAAACTGAGCAAATAAGCAGATTTGCCAAGGGAAACCACGTGCTTATCATCTTCGTGATGGCCTATCATTTAGGCAATGCTGCGCTGAGTATAGCAATATTATGACAAAAAGGCTGAAAAGCAGACAAACGGTCAAAAACAAAAACAACGAGCAAATATGAGATTTTTACTTAGCAATGATGATGGCGTACACGCGCCAGGACTATTGGCATTGGCTCAGGCACTATCGGCCATCGGTGAGGTCGTCGTCGTCGCCCCAAGCGAAGAGCAAAGTGGCTGCGCAAGCTCGCTTAGTGTCTCAAAGCCGCTGTATGCTCATCAGTTGCCGTCGGGGTTTGTCGCTGTCAATGGCTCTCCTGCCGACTGTATTTATCTGGCATTGCACGAGCTGTACTGTGATATGGACTTTGATTGTGTCGTCACTGGCATCAATTCAGGCGCCAATTTGGGACAAGATGTCTTGTTTTCTGGTACCTTTGGCGCGGCATTGACCGCTCAGATTTTTGGTATACCCGCGATTGCCACTTCTTTGGTAGGCGGCGGTATCAAAGGAGAAAAGGCAGGCAAGCGGCGAGGGCAAGAGAATGCCAGTCACTATAAAGTAGCTGCTGAGGAGATTGCCAAGCTCATTAGTGAGACCGCTATTTTGTCGACGTGTAAAAGTTTGCCCTATCACGTATTAAACGTTAATATTCCTGATGTGCACAGTAGCGCTGAGATAAAAGGCCGAAAAATCACCACGCTTGGCCATGCTCAGATTGCGCGCCCCGTCCATCACATGGTAGATCCGCGCGGGCGAGATGCGTATTGGCTGTCGTTACGCAAACGCAAAAACGCCCACGCCGCATCAGCGCTACATGATGAGGAGGGTGACGAAACGACCCGATTACTAGATCGTCAGGCGCTTAACCCCTTATACCAGCAAACCTATGAGGTGGCAGGTGTGATGAACGACGATAAAGCCGTGGCCGAAAACTATATCAGCCTATCGCCTGTGCGATTGCACCATGCGCCAAAAGCTGCGTTAGAGACATTGTCGAGTTTGGCCTTATGAAGATAATTGAGGCGATAAAGGCAGGAGTAATAGCACAAATCATAGACAGCTGAGGTCTGTGGCCATAGGATAGATAACCCAAAAAGCATAATACGTATGAGTGGCACACAAACCACTTAATGAGACAAAAACTGATGAGTGAGAGAAAGAATAGGAACCTTGTATGAAAAAGCTTAACACAGGATCGCACCTTGCAACGTCGGTGTTGATTGGTAGCATGGCCGCCGCTGCGCTAACGATGGTAGGCTGTGCCACCAAACCTACTTATCAGACAGCAAACCAAGCTGCGCCCAAGATCATCACTAACGCACAAGGGGTTCCTAACTACCATCTGGTCCAGCGCGGTGATACCGTCAGCCAAATCGCCGCCCGTTATCGCCTAAATTATCGTCAAATTGGCGCGATCAATGGCTTAGATAGCAAATACACCATCTATAGTGGCCAATGGCTAAAGCTCTGGCAAGGACAGCCAAATGCTGCCAATAACAATCGCTATAACGCGCCTGCTCAGACACGGCCACAGCCTACTTACAACCCGCCTGTCACCAGTACACCTAATAACACCAGCCCTGTCTATGAAGTCACGGCAAACGCCACGTCAGGCTATGAGTACCCGAGCCGCAACCAAGTGACACGTAACTTTGATGCGGCGGCTGGCACGATGGGCATGTGGTTTGCTGGCAATATCGGCGACCCTGTACTGGCAAGCCAATCAGGGACAGTGCTATATGCAGGTAACGGTCTGCCTGAATATGGCAATCTGATCATGATTCGTCATAGCGACAACTATATCACCGCCTATGCTCACAATAGCCAGCTTTTGGTTAAAGAAGGGGACGCGGTGCAGCGAGGCCAACGTATTGCCAATATGGGTAGTAGCGGCCAAACCAATCAAGTGGGTCTGGAGTTTCAAGTACGCTTAAATGGTAACCCTATTGATCCACGGGCAGTATTGGGACGCTAGCCTTTGTCAGTGCTATGGTTGAATGTGCAACACGCCTAGCACTGCTGCACTACCGCTGCTGGTTTTTATTTGCTATGTTATCCCAAGCCCTAAAAAATGATAAGCGACTGATGAGCGATATACTGATGAGCGACATATAGTTACTCTATGCTCATTACTCTGATTTTTAGCGATGGTATGGCTTACCGATAGTACTTATTCACACCTGAGACTTCTTATGATTTTAAAAAAACACTATATTGCTCTTTTCCCAGCGCTAGTCATGGTGGGCTGTACCAGCCAGCAGGCGATGCAAAAACCTAGCAAACCTGTACGTCAGGCTAACGTGCAGATTACTCAGACTCAGACCATTCAGGTCAAGCCGACCCCCAAGCCTGCTGTCAAACCCCAGCATGTCGCAAAACCAAGCTATGGCAGTTTTTCTGACTGGAAATCGGATTTTTCTATGCGCGCCATGGCGTCAGGTCATGATGCACAGACCATCCGCCGCCTGCTAGATTTGGCGTATCTCAATCAGCAAGTCATCTCTTTAGACTCAGGGCAGCCTGAGTTTTCTAAAATGCCGTGGGAGTATGTGGATTCGGCAGTATCAGACGGCAGAGTCAGCATAGGTAAGCGTAAGTTTGCAGAACAGCGGGCGTTTTTGTCTCAGCTACAGTCGCAGTATGGTGTCAGTGCCGAAATCATCGCGGCAATATGGGGGATGGAGTCCTCGTATGGCGCGGTGACGGGCAACAGTAGCATTCCAAGCTCGCTTGCCAGCCTTGCCTATGACGGTCGCCGCCAAGAATTTGCCGAAACTCAGTTATTGTCGCTTGCCTCGTTGTTGCAGCGCGGTGATGTGTCATGGTCACAGCTGGATGGCTCTTGGGCGGGCGGCATGGGGCAAACGCAATTCATCCCTGATACTTGGCTCAAACAAGGGGTAGATGGCGATGGTGATGGTCACCGCAACCCTTGGGCAACAGGCGATGCATTGGCGTCTACTGCCAATTATCTGAGTAACTCAGGCTGGGTGCGCGGCTTAGCACCTTTTTATGAAGTGAGGATTCCTGCGTCTTTTGATTATTCCGTTGTTGGTAGCAAACAGTCGGCGGCCAGATGGGCGGCACTTGGTATCGATACCATCGATGATGTGTCTTTGGATGCCAATACCCAGATGGAGTTGTGGCTACCGGCTGGCAAAGACGGCCCTGCACTGCTGCTCAGTCCCAATTTTGATGTGATCAAAGTCTATAACAATTCATCAAGCTATGCCCTAGGGGTCAGCTTGTTAGGCAAAGCGCTGGCAGGGCAAGGCGGTCTATATAAATCATGGCCGCGTTATGAGCGCCCATTATCGACTGTGCAAGTGCGCAATCTCCAGCAGCGCCTGACCAGTATGGGTTACGATACCAAAGGTGCTGACGGTATCGTAGGCACCAATACGCGTAGGGCGTTTCAGCGTTGGCAAGCAGATAATGGCCAGACGCCAGATGGCTTTATTACTCAGCGCAGTGCTGCAAGCCTAGCCTCATGGTGAACTAGGCTATTAAACTGGCTGTGTCATCTGGTTGGCTATTAATGTTAGGCTGTCAAAGAAGGCATTTTGCTCACTTGCTTGTTAGTTCTACAGCAAGACTTTAATAACCACAAAAAAAGCACCTTATTAGGTGCTTTTTTGCGCTAATCGGGTATTGCTATATCAGCTATAGTCAATCTGATATGCAAGAAAAATAGCTGCTCATTGAGCGATTTAATAGCCGTCAAAAAAAAGAGTACCCTTTTATGATTACCATGGAAGCCTTGCAATCAGATACTGACGCAAGATATCGCCTTGCCTTTTGATATACCCAGACAAAACCTATCGGCGATGGATGGTTATGCTATCGCGCAAGGCAGCGAACTATCGGCAGATAGCACCATCGAGATCATCGGTGAGTCACAAGCGGGCAGCGCTTATACAGATCCGCTTGTAGCAGGGCAGGGCGAAGAGATAGAGGTAGATGAAGCGGTATTGATAGTCGGTAAGCGCATAAATCCTACTGATATTAGCCTACTTGCAGGCGCAAAAGATATATGATGCTTTAGAGCAGCAAAAGCGAATCATGCAAGCAGAAAACATCGGGCAGACCTTTCAATATGCGTATACATGCAATATCGACTATGGCTTTGTCGTGCAATCACAAATTATCGCTATCAATGCGAAACCTGAGCAGTTTATTACCTTGGCGCCTGAGCTTTATCTGGCTATTTTGCAAGACGGTATTATCATTAGTGATCAACCTGCTACCATAGGTTTTACGCACTATTTGCGTTCAGCCGAGGGGCAGCGATACTTCTCACAAGCACTGTGATTGGGTTTTACTTACTGCTTTTGCTAAGTCCTAGCGCTGGTATCGGTCACTATCTTCATGAGCACAATATTAGCCCGCTTATTTTCACCTTTGAGGGCTTAGTTATCGGCTCTACTATTTATTCCCTCCCATTTTATGCGCAGTTTTTGCGTATTCCAAAGAGCGTAATGGAGATAGCACAATTACTCGAGCCAAGCCGCCTAAGGTGTCTGATGATGGTTGCGCCCCCACAAGCCAAGGTTGGTATTATTTTGGGTAGTCTAATCAGCTTTGCTCATACCATTGGTGAGTTTGGTGTAGTGCTCATGATAGGCGGCAGTATCTCTGGTGAGACCAAAGTGGTGTCTATCGCCATATATGAGCAAGTCGAAGCGCTCAATTATGACGCCGCGCATATGATGTTAGGCGTTTTGATTATGATGGGTATGATCATGGTGGCGCTTATTGCGAGTGTGAATAAACTCAATCAGCGCTGATGGCTTTTGGCATCAGACGATGACGTGATATAAGATTTAGCGCGGCTCATTGACGTACTTTTGGCCGTTTATATGGGCATGATAGATGGTCGTGGATTGAGCCGCTCTGTTTTTTTAGACGCTTACTTTCATATCCTCAAGTCACTGGCATAAGCAAATAAGGCAGGGGCGCCGCCAGTATGCCAAAACAATACCCGATCGGTGTGTTTGATTTTGCCTATACGAATCATATCGATAAGCCCGCCCATCGCACGGCCTGTATAGACAGGATCCAATAATATTCCCTCGGTTTGTGCTGTCAAAGCGATGGCTTCGTTTTCTAATGCGCCAACCACGCCATAGCCGTCGCCCACATAATCAGCGTTTAGGCATAAATCGGCTGCTGTAAACTGATGGTCTGCGCCGATAAGCTTTGCTGTACGGTTGGCAAGCGCAAGCGTGTATTCATCAAAGGGGATTTGGTCGGTTTCGCCCTTGTCGATATTGATACCCATAATCTGCGAGGGTGAACCAAACAGCCTATTGCCCAGCATCAGTCCTGCTTGGGTGCCGCCAGAGCTAGAGGCAAAAACAATATGAGTAAAGGTCTCATGGATTTCACTACGCTGCGCCTCAAGCTCCTTAAATGCTTCTACAAAGGCAAGCGCGCCCAGCTCACTTGAGCCGCCATATGGCACCACATGGACGTTTTTGCCAGCGTTGGTCAACTGCTCTACGAGCTGAGGGATGTCCTCACCTTTGCGATGGGCACCCGCCCAGTGAATATGACAACCAAAAATCTGATCGAGTAGGAGATTGCCGTTAGCCGCTGCAGGTGCCTGTCCGCCTAATACCAAATGACACTCAAGCCCTAAGCTTGCAGCAGCGGCGGCCGTCTGCCGGCAGTGATTGGACTGTGCAGCCCCTGCAGTAATGATGGTATCGGCTCCTTTGGCAAGGGCGTCACCAATGATAAACTCTAGCTTGCGAGTTTTATTACCACCTAATGCCAGCCCCGTCTGATCATCGCGCTTCATAAAAATCGTGGGGCCACCGAGCGCATGACTCAGTCGAGTCAGCTCAATCAATGGCGTTGGGAAAAAGCCGAGCGGCTCTCTAGGTATGTGGTGATATTCCATGTGTTTGTTCACTTTTTTATTTATCGAGGGTAAAAGAGGCGGTGTCAGATCAAAGCTGGGGCAGTGACTGTCGCTATACAGGGGTTTAACTCTATTAATAGCATATAAGCCACGATGATAAAAGCAGCTGGTTTTAGTGTTTTAGCTCGTGACTTGGTGTTAGTTACAGTGTTAGTAGGCAAGGCTTGGCATTTTATGGTTTTGATTGTTATATGTTAATCGCGATAAGCTGACTGGTTTTTATGGTTAGGCTTGAAGTTGTCGAGAGGTTGTTGAGGCGGGTTTATAGACACAAAAAAACCTCAAACAATCTAATGTTTGAGGCGAAACTAGTGTTTACTAATAAGTAAATTAAGTTTTAAATATGGCGCAGCGGACGGGACTCGAACCCGCGACCCCCGGCGTGACAGGCCGGTATTCTAACCAACTGAACTACCGCTGCTTAGGTCGTCTTAGCATCTTGCCTTTATAAAAGGCCCACTTGCTAATAAGTGGTGGGTGATGACGGATTCGAACCGCCGACATTCTGCGTGTAAGGCAGACGCTCTACCAACTGAGCTAATCACCCGCTCTGTGGGTGTGTATTATATAGATTTAGATATGGCTGTCAAACGATATTTTGATTATTTTAGCAAATAATCGAAAATATATTTTTAAGCCATTGATTTATTGTCATAAAATCTAGAAAAATAACGGTGTTTTCTGTAAAACACTTATGATAGTTATCTGTTGTTTGAAGATTAAAAGCTACTATACTACTGAATGTTTTATAAAGGTCATTGATTTTATCTGAATGGTTGGAGGCGAGCATAGATACTTTTGCTATTGAACAGTACTTTACGACTTGGTCTTGGGGCGATTTTGCCGGATTGGGTCTGGTATTGCATATTGTGCTGATGATAGTAATGACGCTGCGTATCGTATCTGTGCAGCGCAATATCGGCGTGTCTATCGCTTGGGTTGCGGTTCTTTATACATTGCCGGTGTTTGGTTTTATCGCCTATATTTTGTTGGGAGAGCCGATGATTGGTCGCCGTTATCGTGAGCGGGTAGATCAAGCCAGTCTATTGATGAATGACATGGCACGGCGTGAGCATTTGGTGTTTGATCAAGGTCAAGAGCTACTATCACCCAACTATCGCGGTGTCAGTCAGATAGGGACGCGCTGGACAGGGTTTGGCGTGTTTCCAAATCACAATATGCAGCTGTTGACAGAGCCGAGCGCAATCTTTAACAGTCTCATCGATGATATCAATGCCGCTCAGCGGACTGTTTTGATGGAGTTTTATATTGTCTATCCGAAAGGGCAGGTACTAGAGCTGATAGAGGCGCTGGCGGCGGCGGCGCGGCGCGGGGTAGAGTGTCATCTGTTGGCTGATAGTGTGGGCAGTTTTAGCTTTTTTAATAGTAGCGCGCATCGTACGCTTGAGCGGGCGGGGGTATTTGTCCATCAGTCGCTTCCTGTGGGCTTATTTAAGACGCTCTTTAAGCGCTCTGATTTGCGCAATCATCGCAAGATTGTGGTGATTGATGAGTATATTGGCTATATCGGTAGCTTTAATCTGGTGGACCCAAGGTTTTTTAAACAAAACAAAAATGTCGGTCAATGGATTGATGTGGCGATTCGGGCGACCAGTCAGCAAGCGATTAGTATCGCGACGGCGATGACAAAGGTGGTGGTGACCGATATCGGCGCCGAAAACAACGAAAACCTAGATGCGCTCAACCAGCGAGTCAATAACTACACGCGCAAGCTCTATGTGATGGATCCGACCATCAACGACTTAAACAGTCGCGTAAAAGTATTGAGCGATAACATTGATTATCACGAGCAGCCAGATATTGGCTCGACGTCGATTGTGATACCCAAAAAACCGATCGTAAAAGACGTGTTGGCGCAGCTCATACCCTCAGCACCGCAAGTCACAGCGCATGTGATTTATAACACTTTGGTGACGGTCATTCATCGCGCCAATAAACGCATTCGCATTACCACGCCGTACTTTGTGCCTGATGAGGCGCTATCAGGAGCGCTGACCATCGCCGCAAAACGCGGGGTCGAGGTGACGCTGATTGTACCGGAAAAGGTCGATTCGTTTTTGGTGCAGCACGCTTCACAAGCGTATTATCAAGAGCTGCTAGAAGCGGGGGTAAACATCGCTTTGTTTACAGGCGGGCTGTTGCATACCAAAACGGTGGTCATCGATGATGACTATTGTCTCTTTGGAACGGTAAATATCGATATGCGCAGCTTTTATTTAAACATGGAGGTCAGCTTGGCGATTTATACGCCAGAGATGGTCGCACAGGTGGCAGACTGTCAAGAGGTGTATTTACAAAGCTGTCGCTATGTGAGTCTTGAGGCGTGGCAGCAGCGGCATGGTGCTGCGCGACTGTTTGATAACGTGGTGCGTCTGTTTAGTCCGTTATTGTAGCCTGTGGTATTTTAGGATAAGGTAAGCGGGTGCTCGCTGCCGCTTAGTAAGTGAGCTGGTTGATAAATGCGCTGTGTTACCGGTTTTTTGACTAAATTTTTGAATATTTAAATAAGGACACGCTGGTTTATGGCTGCATCGCCCGTAACGCCCCTTGATTATATGGCAGCTGGCTATTGGCAGGATTTTTTGGCCAATCGTCCTATCGCAGGCGGTATGGCTTATGAAAGTCAGCTGCACGCTTGTATGCTGGATGAGTCGCTGGCAAGCTTGCAGCGCGTCGATACCTTGCTGTCTCAGATACGCCGCGATCTGATCAAAACAAAGCGCTGGTCTGAAGAGGTGCTGCTGGTTGATGAGCACTATCGCAATTTGATGGTGTTTTTGGCGTTTTATGCAGGTCGCGTGCTGGCGCAGCACTGGCAGCAGACGCCGCACTGGTACGGGCAGTTTGAATTAGGCAAGCGTTATCCTGAGCTCGCGCTCATTCGTGAGGATTTTTATCAGCATATGGCGGTCGTCTATCGTGAGGATAATGAGACGACTGAGGTGATTGAGGCAGATAAGCCGCCGCTGTTTTTTGCGTTAGAGCCTATCGGGCTGCGGCTGTTTGGCCATATCGATCGCCCCTTTGTTGCTGTGCAAGGCGATCAGGTGGCAAGCGGACTGTATCAAGCGGTGAGCGCCAGATTGCCTGCGGCACATACGCCCAGCACTCATGGCACTGATGCACTCTATACCGCGCCATCTTTTATCAAAGACGGCATCCCTACAAATACATATGCTGACAGCCGCAATAGCGCTGCTGGCATCGATAGCATAGACCGCCAAGTCAGTATCGATGATGACACAAAAGCAGGCGCGCGCGTCAGTACCGTGCCCACGTCAGATAGCCAAATTGCCTTCAGTGAGGTATCGCGCAATAAAGCACAAACACCAATCAGTAACTTATCTCATGACGCATCAATGATAACTGAACCTGCCTCGCCGCGCACTCAGCAATTAGCACCTCAGCCTTCAAAACATCAAGCACCCCAATCATCCCAAGCACCCCCAAAACCATTGGCACCGAGCGCCAAATTAGCGCCTACGCCCGAGCTGTTTACTCAGCTAATGACTGAGCTAAAGGACATTGAGGTCATGCAGAGCGCTGGCGAGTCAGACTATGAGCAAGCCAGTCGCATTCTAGAGCAGTTCGAGCAGTATATCGCCAAGCAAAACACACCGCGCGCGCAGGTGAAATTTGCCCCAAAGCATTTGGCTGTAAAAAAACAAGCACTACTCAAATTACAAACCGCAGCAGAGGCGGGTAATACTGCTGCCATGCTACGCCTGGCAATGTATGAGCTGCTCGGCGAAGGTGTCACAGCCGAGACAGAGGCGGCGCTGGCAGCGGGCGCTGAATGGGTCAAAAAAGCGGCAAGCAAAAACGACAGCCGTGGTCAGCGTTTGCTAAGTAAGATGTGCTACCAAGGGCTGGGGGTGGCGCAAGATATCGATAATGGTAAATATTGGCTCGAGCAAGCGGCAAAAAATGGTCATGCAGAAGCGGCAAGTGTGCTCGAGCAGTGGCAGCAAGCGCAAGCGCTGATCACCACCCAAAAACAAGAGCAATATAGTAGCAAGCGCTATCAGTTGCTGCTCGCTGCTGTCGTTATGGTGGCGATACTGATATTTATCATTGTTTAACATGTAGTCGTTTCAATCTAAAAAGAACACAGTACTCTGGGATGAATTTTTTGAAGCCTCTGGAGTGCAAAGCGCACAGCAAGCGAGAAAAGTTTATACCAGCAGAACGCAATTCCTAATGTATCCCTTTTATTTTGGACTGTTTATACTTACTTATGGCGGGCAGTAATTAAAGGCGTGTTGTTCAGTGTCAAATTGAGGTAGAATTGGCGCGTTTTTTATTGTCATTTTGTCATCATTGATTCAATCTGAAAAACTCATAGCAGCCAAGTACAGACATATACGAGTGTATCGGTATGTGTCTGTACTTCAAGCGCGTTTAACGGTCATTCTTTTATAGTGGATTGACCATATAATCTGATTCATTACCAATCTGAGCGACGCTATGTCATCTTCTCCTACGCCATCTGAGCACGTTTCGCAGAGATCTGATTCAGTATCAAGGCTTAATCATGCGGTGTATCAGCCGCCGTTTTATTATCAATGCGCCATCAATGTCCTAAAGCCATTGTATCGACTGCAAGTATGGCGACGCTCGCACCAGCGCGACAACTATCAGCAAGAAGTGGCGCAGCGCTTTGGTAAGCATTATCCCTCGCCTCCTATAGCTGTGAGCGATAATATGACGCATCATGGCGTTATCTGGTGTCATGCGGTTTCATTGGGTGAGACCAATACGGTCGCGCCGCTACTGGAGGCGTTATTGGCAGCGGGTTATCAGATATGGTTGACCAATACCACTCAGACGGGTTTTGCCCGTGGTGCCAGCCGTTTTGCTGATGAGATTGCCCAAGGCCAGATGAGCCATAGTTATGTGCCGGTCGATAGCCCTGTCGTAATTGAGACGTTTTTGGCACATGTACAGCCTATAGCGGCATTGTTTGTTGAGACAGAGCTGTGGGCAAATATCTTATCTAAATTGGCCGAACAGCGTATTCCCAGTATTTTGGTCAATGGCCGGCTCTCAGCGTCTTCTTTTGCCAGTTATCAAAAAATTGCTGCTGTCAGTCGTAGTATGATGAAAAACCTTACCTTAATCATCGCGCAAGACAATGAATCTGCTAAGCGCTTTCGGCAGCTCGGTGCCAGCAGTGCGCAAATCCGTGTGGCAGGCTCGCTAAAATGGGTCATCAATGCGCCAAAGCAGGACAGCAGCGCCAGTGAGCCGCGCATAGATGAGCAAAGCAATTCGCTGCACGGTAGCATCAGCGATCAGACGAGTCTGGCCGAGCGATTTGGAGTCACCGGTCGTCCGATTTGGGTGGCGGCCAGCACTCACAGCGGCGAAGAAGAGATCGCCCTGTCACTACAGCAGCAATTGTTGTCACAGGCGGCACTGACCGATACGCTGCTTGTACTCGTGCCCAGACATCCTGAGCGCTTTGATGAGGTGGCCGAGCTTGTCAAAAAGTCGGCATTGACGATGGCGCGGCGCAGTCGTGATGAGGCGATTGAGGAAGCCACGCAAGTGTATGTGGCAGATAGTATGGGCGAGCTGATGATATGGTATCAGCTTGCTAATGTGGCATTGGTCGGTGGCTCGCTTGTCGATATCGGCGGACACAATCCTGTGGAGCCGGCAAGTGTGGCCACGCCTGTCATCATGGGGCGCTATACGCAGTCGTGCCAAAGCGTGGTCGACAAGCTCGCTGAGGTTGGGGCGCTGTATCAGCCGTACAATGCTTTTTATCGTCCTGTGACGACCTCTCACGCGCATACTTCTCCTGACACGGCGGCACCAGCTAGTCTCACAGACGAGACATGGGCGTCAGCCGCCCAGACTGCTGGCGACATCCGTGCGGAAACCGCGCTGATTTATCAGCAGTTAGCCGCTTGGCTTTGTGATCTGGCACTGGCCAAACGGGCAGGGCTTGCAGGCGAGCGGCTGACCAGACAACAACAATCCGTACTGACCCGTCAAGTGACCATGATAGAAGAAGTGATTGCCCAGCAGTCGCACCAAGAGCCTTTATGAACTGTATCTTATTGCCCAGCGACAACTTTTCGGCAGACACCGCTTATATTGATGACGCGGCGCAAATCACGCACGTCACCCAAGTACTGGCAGCCACCGCCGGAGATAAGCTAAAAATAGGCCAGCTCGGTGGCCAGCTCGGTACGGGACAGATAGCAAGCATGCACTCTGATAGAATCGAGCTATGCGATGTACAGCTGAGCAGCGAACCGCCCAAAAAGCTTGATTTGACGGTGGTGTTAGCACTGCCACGGCCAAAGGTCTTACGTCGCCTAATCATGGATATGACGGCGCTAGGTGTGCGACATATCGTCCTGATTAATAGCTACCGCACCCAAAAAAGCTACTGGCAAAGCCCGATGCTCGATCGTTTGGATGAGTTTGTCTTAGAGGGGCTACAACAAAGCGTCGATACCATCGTGCCGCGTATCACGTTGGCCAAGCGTTTTAAGCCGTTTGTCGAAGATGAGCTGGCGGGCTTGATCACTTGCCGTGCCATCGTGGCGCACCCGTACAGCGCGCAATCATTTGCCCAATACGTCCAGCCGTCATCACTGACGCTACCGAGTTTGGTTTGTATCGGTAGCGAGGGCGGCTGGATAGATTACGAGATTGACTTACTTGCCAAGCAAGGCTGTACAGCGGTCACCATTGGCCCACGTATCTTACGTACTGAGGCGGCAGTCAATGTCATCTTGGGTCAGTGGTTGCTCTAACTGCTATGTTTGTGTTGGGAAGACACGGCCTAGAAATACGGCAAAAATGAGCGGAGATGGGTGCTAAGTCTCGCTCAAACAAATGTATTGATAATTAATCTCATTTCTATTAGTATGTTGTTTTCATATATTAAGGGTTATCAATCGCCAGTAATAGAACTTGCTAGTAGCTGGCATGGCTATTTTGACATGTCTAACATGATTATTAACGTCTTGTGTCAGCGATCCGCACTGCAGCAAGTGTTGTTACTGATAATATAACCATTGTATATCGTCGCCATCTTATCTATCTCACCTTTTTTATAGCACTATTATGGGGAAAACCATGTCATTGAACACCATCAGCGCTACGCGTTCTGCTTCTAAGCTTACTTTACCTGTTGTCGTCTGTGGCGTGATGCTCGGACTAGCGGGTTGTAGTAATTCCTCAACGACAGAAGAGAGCGCCAAGACTACGGCCAGCGAGAGCACTGCGCCGCAAGCAACCACCGATGGTGCCACGAGTGCAGATGGCCAAACCATTACTATTTATTCTTCTCGTAATGAGCAGCTGATCAAGCCGCTACTTGATCGTTATACTGAAGAGACAGGCGTAAAAATTGAGCTGGTAACGGACAAGACAGGCCCGCTAATGGCGCGTTTGCAAGCAGAAGGTCAGAACACGCCAGCTGACATGCTATTGACCGTCGATGCGGGCAACTTATGGCAAGCCGCTCAGCAAGGCCTGCTCCAGCCTGTGGCTTCGACGGTACTTGAAAACAATGTCCCTGCCAAATATCGTGACCCAAAAGGCCAGTGGACAGGGCTGTCACTACGCGCTCGTACGATCTTTTATGATCCAAGCAAGGTCAGCGCCGATCAACTGTCAACTTATGCAGATTTGGCTGATCCAAAATGGAAAGGCAAGCTATGCTTACGTACCTCAAAGAAAGTCTATAACCAATCATTGGTTGCTAGCATGATTGAGCACTTGGGCGCAGAAAAAACCGAAGAAATCATCCGCGGCTGGGTAGATAACTTAGCCACAGATGTGTTCAGTGATGACACCAGCATGCTAGAGGCGATCGCGGCGGGTCAGTGTGAAGTCGGTATCGCCAATAGCTACTATTATGGCCGTATATTGGACGAAAAACCAAACTTCCCAGTAAAAATATTTTGGGCCAATCAAGGCACCACTGGTACGCATGTAAACGTCTCAGGTGCCGGTGTGGTCGCAGGCTCAGACAATCCAGATGGTACGCTAAAGCTGATCGAATGGTTGTCCTCTGATGAAGCCCAAGGAATCTATGCCAGTTCGGACAAAGAGTTTCCGGTCAAAGAAGGCGTGGATGAGTCTGAGATGCTAAGATCATGGGGTAGCTTCAAAAAAGACGACATCAATGTACAAAAATTTGGTGAGCTGCAAACCCAAGCCATTCAGATGATGGATAAAGCGGGTTATAAATAGATCTCGATGACTGATGCCAATCTCAAATTTCTTTGGGATTGGTATTTGTTGTTTTGTGGACTCTATAAGTATGACACGGTAATAATGATATGATCACAACGCCAGATGCGTCTGTAAGTCAAAGCGATATCGTCGATGGTGATATGAGTGACGGGCATTCAGCAGTCAATCAAGACCACACTTTGCGTAAGCGCATTCTTTCAAAATCAGTCTTAGGACTGATTTCGTTGTTTATGCTGGTGCCAATTTTGATCGTGCTGTTGTCTTGGACGCAGCCTGTCGCTGATATTTGGACACACATGCGTGAGTATGTGCTGCCACAAGTACTCAAAAACACCGCTATTTTATTGATGATGGTCACCGTTATTTCTGGGACAATCGGTACTGCCCTGGCGTGGGTGACCAGCATGTACCGCTTTCCTGGACAGCGGTTTTTTTCGTGGGCGTTGATGTTGCCGCTGGCGATACCTGCCTATGTTTTGGCGTTTGTGACCGTCGGTATTGTAGATTTTAGTGGGCCGTTACAGACCGCCTTACGTGATTTGGGCATAAGTACGGCGATTCCGTCCGTGCGAAATGTCTGGGGCGCAGGGTTGGTGTTGTCGCTGGCGTTTTATCCTTATGTGTATCTGCTGGCGCGTCAAGCGTTTTTATCTCAAGGTCGGCGGGCGATTGAAGCTGGTCAAATGCTGGGGCTGAGCCGTCGTCGGGTATTTTTTCGTTTGGCCTTGCCGCAAGCCTTGCCGTGGATTATCGGCGGTTTACTGTTGGCCAGTATGGAGACCTTGGCGGACTTTGGCGCGGTGTCGGTGTTTAATGTCGATACCTTTACCACTGCGATCTACAAGGCGTGGTTTGGGTTTTTTAGCTTGACCACGGCCGCGCAGCTTGCCGCGTTATTGATCGGTGTGGTCTTTGTCGTGGTGTTGTTTGAGCAGTATTGGCAGGCCAAGCGCGGCACTGCTGTCACCCAAGGCAGTAGTCATCGTTTTGAGGCGAGTAAACCTGCAAAATGGGGTATGGCGCTGCTGTGCACGCTGGTGTTTGCGCTGGCTTTTTTGATACCGTTTTTGCAGCTTATCTACTGGACGGCGGCCAATTTTCGTCAAGACTTCGATGCTCGTTATATCGACTTTGTCACCAATAGTCTGATGATTGCGAGTATGACCACGATGTTTATTGCCTTTTTGGCGATTATCATCGCGTGGATCAAGCGTCAGTATCCTGACAAAACAACCAAGCTGATGACGACCTTGGCAAACCTAGGCTATGTGGTACCAGGGACGGTGCTGGCGGTGGGGATATTTATTCCCATTGCATGGCTTGATAATCAGATGATTGCCTTTGGTATCACCTCGCAGCAGATATTGTCAGGCAGCGTCATTGTGATGCTGCTGGCTCTATCGACGCGCTTTATGACGGTGAGTTTTCAGCCTGTCGATCGCCAGTTGCAGCGCCTGACGGTCAATCAAGAAGCGGCGGCCAAACTGCTCAGTGACAGTGCTTATCAGCGCTGGCGGCAGGTCATGCTGCCGGTATTAAGCCCTGGGGTTTTGACAGCGTTGCTCATGGGTTTTGTTGAGGTGATGAAAGAGATGCCCATCACTTTGATGACGCGGCGGCAAGGCTGGGATACACTGGCGGTGCGGGTGTTTGAGATGACAAGCGAGGGCATGTGGGGGCGAGCTGCGCTGCCAAGTCTATTAATCGTGCTGGTTGGGCTGCTACCAGTATGGATATTGCTGCGCCAAAGTGACAAACAAGGCTAACAGTAGTTTTGGACAGTAGGGGTTATGCACTTTATTAGCGGGCGGTTTTAGCATGCGGTCTATGACTTGTGTGGCCTGAGTCCTTTAAACCTGCTACAGTACGATCTTAGTCGTTTTTAGCACCCATCTGTATGTGCGCGCAGCGTGCCCAAGTTTTTATTTTTTATCGCTAACTGGTACCTTTTATGTACACTGATTCAATCCATGATCCATCAGAATCTAAATCTATCCATACCAGCAGTATAAAGGCCAAGTCTATACAAGCCAAGACGCGTCTTGAGCATCGAAAAAACGCCCCAGTTATCAAAGCCCATAATCTGGCGCATGCGGCTGTCGAGCAAGATGCACCAAAACCCGATGAGGCTCCGCAAAAGATAGATGCCCGCCAAGACCATAAAGTTAAAAACACAAATTCCCAAAAAGACCAAGTAGGTAGCGCAGCATTGCCGTATTTTAGTGTCCAAGATCTCATCGTAGGTTATGACGATACGGTCGTCGTCGATGGTCTGTCGTTGACGTTACAGCAGGGCGAGATTGGGTGTTTTTTGGGGTATAGTGGCTGTGGCAAAACCACGGCCTTACGTGCCATTGCAGGACTTGAGCAAAGCCGCGGTGGTAGTATTTATCTGAGCAATCAACGCCTGACAGATAAGCGCGCGCGCAAGTCGTTTGCCGTTGCGCCAGCCAAGCGCGGCATGGGTATGGTGTTTCAGGACTATGCGTTGTTTGGTCACCTAAGCGTGGCAAAAAACATTGCGTTTGGTCTGAACAAATGGTCTACCGCCGACAAAAAAGCCCGCGTGGCTGAGATGCTAAGTTTGGTTGACTTGACTGAGCACGCGGACAAACGCCCAAATGAGCTATCAGGCGGTCAGCAGCAGCGTGTGGCGCTTGCAAGAGCGCTGGCACCAAAACCTAAGCTACTGCTGCTTGATGAGCCGTTCTCGAATCTAGACGTGGTACTGCGTGAGTCGCTGGCGATGAGTGTACGTGATATTCTCAAACGCACCAACACCACTGCGATACTGGTCACGCATGATCAAAACGAAGCGTTTGCTATTGCTGATAAAGTTGGGGTGATGCATCAAGGTAAGCTGGTACAGTGGGCGACGCCAAGTGAGCTATATCATGAGCCAGTCAGTCCGTTTGTCGCTGAGTTTGTCGGTGAAGGCGCGATGATAGATGGCATCATCAAAGAAGGGCACGTCGAGACAGCGCTGGGTGATATCTATCGCCGTATGGAAGTCTACGACGAAGCCGGCTATCCGCAGTACTGTGAGTATGATTATCCAAATGGCACACCGATCAAGGTACTGGTGCGCCCTGATGACATCATTCATGACGATGACAGTACGCAGACTGCATTGGTGGTTGGCCGCGTGTTTCGCGGTGCAAACTATCTATACCGTTTGCAGTTGGATGATGGCCAGACGGTATTGTCTTTGGTCGCCAGCCACCACAATCATGAGATAGGCTCACACATCGGTATTTTGCCCATACTCGAGCATGTGGTTGTCTTCGATGAAAAGGACGTCAACGCCACCACATGGTCAGAGTACGATGGCGTAGAGCGGTTTGCAGATATTCGGCAAGACTGAGCAAGCGAGCAGGCAGGTTAGGCTTGCCGTGTTGCCAGTATATGCAGGTAGCGTCCCAGCCATTTGTAGGGCTCGTGCTGTGAATAGCGTAGCTCCATACGTATTACCGCCTCGGGGTCAGTGTGTCCGCCACGTTTGAGCGGGGCATAGTCATGAAACACGCGTAGACCACTGCTGCGTATGACGTGATAACGATGCGCGGCGAGCCAAGTCTCGACCTCTTCTTTTGCGACTGGATGATTGGGCGTTAGGCTCTTGACGTTGTCTGCTTTATAGTCGCTATTGTCGAGTAAATTAAAATTCCCCATGATTAAATTACGATAATCAAAGCTCGCTGGGTTATAAAAACACAGTGACAGCGCGCCTTTGGGCATCAAATACTGATCAAAAAAATCCATCACACCGGCAGGCTCTGCTAGCCATTCAAGCAGCGCATGACATAGTATCAAATCAAACTTTTCTGCATCCAACGTTTCTGTGCTTAGCTTTGCTGGTAGCTCCTGATAAGGGCAGACGTGCCAAGTGATATCAAGAGGCGTGTCTGTCTGCGCTGCATGAGCCTGTGCTTTGGCAAGCATATTGGCGGAGATGTCATTGATTACCACAGTGTGCCCTTGGGCGGCCAGATCGATGGCGATTTGCGCCAGACCTGCACCCACATCCAGTACACGTAGTGGCCGGCCAAGGCGCTGGCGCATCTGGGCGCTATACTCAAAAATATCACGGCGTAGTACCGCCAGCCTAATCTCACCCTTTAATCCGCCGTAGACTTTTTTTTCAAAATGATCGGCGATGGCATCAAAGCTGCGATCTGTGCGCTCGCTGCGGCTTTGAGGGGCTGCTGCTGGCTTGGCAGTGGCTTTAGTGGTGAACTTAGTGGTGGTCTTGGTTTTTACTTTGGAAGATGCGTGCATGTCGCTGAGACTGAGGTCGTTGTCGTTTGCCATATTTGTCATATTGTTATCGGTAGAAGGTGATTGTTGGCGTTGAGTGTGCTTAAGCGCTTGGTATCATCGGTTGCGGGATGAGAGGCTAAGCAGGCTTGTCGATACTCAACGCGGGTATGGCTGGTGCTTGTGATGTTCTGTCGCGCCTGTTTTCTGGTAGCTTTTCGGTAGTGTTTGCGGTATAAATGTATCATCACTTGCCAAGGACGCACGGCGCTTTTTTTCACAATTTTTTACCGCTTTTGACTGCTAAGGATAGCCATTATGATCACTCCCCACTCACGGCGCGGCCGCGCCGCGACTCACAAACCGATAGCGATGCGCAGTGTCTTATCAGTCGCCATCGCCAGTAGTATATGGCTGGTCGGCTGCGGCGATGACAATGACTTTGACAATGATGTTGATATCGTCTCATCAGCCACTGCTGAATTTGTCAACTCCTTTAGCACCTCTCAAGTAGACAGCAGTTTTGGGCTGGGTAGTACCGCAACGCCCGCAGCCAAATGCGGCGTTACCATAGAAAAGGTCAGCTATGATACCAAGGGTGCTGCAGACGAAGATACCAATGCCACGGCTGCATTGATGCTGCCAACGGGCGATGCTCCTGAATGCCAAGGCGCGCGCCCGCTGCTATTATATGCCCATGGTACGACCACCGACAAGTCTTATGACTTTGCGCAAGTGGGTAATATCCAAAATCCTGCGGTAAGCGAAGCCAACTTAATCGCTGCTAATTTTGCCGCACAAGGCTATATCGTTGTCGCACCCAATTATGCAGGCTATGATGATTCCACGCTTGATTATCATCCTTACCTTGTGGCTCAGCAGCAGTCGACAGACATGGTCGATGCCCTAGACAGCGCGCGCGATATCATGGCACGGCAAAAGCGTGCCAATGCGGTCAATTACCGTGATATTGCGGATTCAGGCAAGCTATTTATCGCTGGCTACTCGCAAGGCGGCTATGTCACGATGGCAACGGCCAGATTGCTACAATCCCAAGAAAAACCAGTGACAGCCATCGCGCCATCTTCGGGGCCTTATGCGCTAGCAGCGTTTGGTGATGAGATATTTAGAGGTAACGTCAATATCGGTGCCTCAAGGTTTGCGCCATTACTTGGCAGTGGCCTACAAGAAAAATATGGCAATATTTATAATAAAAAATCAGACATATTTTTGGATAAATATGCCAATGCGCAACTGCCAAATGAATTACCATTTGGTGAGCTAGTCGATACGGGAAAACTGCCTAATAATGCGCTGTTTCAAAAAAATCCTAGTGATCCTAGGCTAGCGGGGCTGGAGCAAGGCAAACTGTTTTCTATCTTGGGTGGTTATGATGAAAATGACTATCTGATTAAGACAGATTTTCGTGCCGCCTATGTCGCTGATACCGACAAACATCCTGATGGGCTGTGGGCAAAGAATGGCGATGGTCTGCCAGCGGCCATGCCTAAAAACACTCTACGTAAGGCATTAAAAGACAACGATTTGCGCGGCTATGTGCCGACCATGCCGACACTGCTTTGCGGCGGCAACCAAGACCCGACGGTTTATTTTGATACCAATACCGGCTCGATGGTCACGCTACTGCAAGCAGCGGCAAAAAAATCAGCCAAAAACCTCAACGTTACCGTGCTCGATGTCGATATCGACAATGATGACGAGCGCCCAGATCAGCAGACCCTGAGCTTGATTGGCCAAGCTGCCATGAATACTTGGGATGCAGAGGCGGTCAGAGTCCGCGTACAGACTCGCTTTAGTCAGAGCGTAGAAAAGGTAAAAGCTGACGCTGAGGCGCAAGGCAATATACCGCTCATAGCATTTTATACCAACTATCATGGAGGGCTAGTCAGTTCAGCCTGTACTGAGGCCACGCGTGCGTTTTTTGATCAAAACTTTAATCCGGTAGTCAATCCAACATAACATCGGCAGCCTTTAGGTCATGTACTACGGCTGCTATTTCGCAATAGGTTAACGATACTCAAACGGATAAATCATCTGACAATCCACCAAACTGTGTCCATAATATTGGACGCAGTTTTTTATGCCGCTTAACGAGACGTCAATAAGAGAAACCCTATGAAATCTATCTTGTTATCACTACTGGCTTGCGCCATTATCACTGCGCCCATCAGCCAAGCACAAGCTCGAAACACACCTTGTTCAGGGAAAATGGGCGGGGTGTCGCATTGCTCAAAAGATGGCAAATTTGTTTGTCATAACGGCAAGATTAGTCAGTCTAAAAAGATCTGCCGCTGACACACAAAAAATAGAGAAAAAAAGTCAAAAAAATGACCGCTAATCTCCTGATTCGCTTGGTTTTAATCCTGTGCAAATGCCCCTAATACGGCAAATTTGTGCTAAAATAGCTTCTTTTATAAAACGTTACTTTTAACAAAAACCGTATCACTATTTTATTGTTGTTTTGTGCGCTGAGTGGGGATTTTTTGGGGTTTATATTTCGATGATGGCTACATTTTTTGGTAGCTGTATTTTTGTATGACCCAAAGACATCTCAAGCAGTGGTGACAGCATCAGAAAAAAGTGAGTGAAGGAGTGTATATGAGCGAATCGGTCAGTCCTATTGGCATCGTAGATGAACTAAAGCAGTCGTATTTGGATTATGCGATGAGCGTGATCGTCTCACGTGCGCTGCCTGATGTGCGTGATGGGTTCAAGCCTGTACACCGCCGTGTGATGTATGCCATGCACGTGCTATCAAACGATTATAACAAACCCTATAAAAAATCAGCACGTGTGGTCGGTGACGTCATCGGTAAATATCACCCACATGGTGATAGTGCGGTCTATGATGCCATCGTGCGTATGGCGCAGGATTTTAGTCTGCGTTATCCGATGGTCGATGGCCAAGGTAACTTTGGCTCGATCGATGATGATCCACCGGCGGCCATGCGTTATACCGAAGTTCGTATGACCAAGCTCACCCACCAGATGCTTGCTGACTTGGATAAAGACACGGTCGATTGGGAAGACAACTATGATGGCTCTGAGCGCATGCCAAGCGTGATGCCAGCGCGTATTCCCAACCTACTGGTCAACGGCGCGACAGGTATCGCTGTTGGTATGGCGACCAATATGGCGCCGCATAACTTGACAGAAGTCATCAATGCTTGTCTGGCCTATGCCGCAAACCCGCAGGTCTCAGCTGATGAGCTGATGTCGCATATCTCAGGCCCCGATTTCCCAACGGGCGGTATTATTTATGGCCGCGCGGGTATTTTAGATGCCTATCGCACCGGTAAAGGCCGCTTGCATATTCGTGGGCGCTATCATATCGAGCCGATGAGTGACACCGGTGTCAACCGTGATCGCGAGCGTATTGTCTTTACCGAAGTGCCGTATCAGGCCAACAAAGCTAAGCTGATTGAGCGTATCGCCGAGCTGGTACGAGACAAAAAAATCGAGGGCATCACCGAGATTCGTGATGAGTCGGATAAGGAAGGGATGCGTATCGCCATTGACTTGCGCCGCGGCGAGACGGCTGAAGTCATTGTCAATAATTTGTTTTTGCAAACGCCGCTAGAGTCGAGCTTTAGTATCAATATGGTGGCGCTAGATAATGGTCAGCCAAAGCTGCTGACTTTGCGTCAGCTGATAGCCGCCTTTGTTCGTCATCGTCAAGAAGTGGTGACGCGCCGTACGATTTTTGAGCTAAACAAAGCGCGCGTCCGTGGTCATTTGCTCGAAGGTCTGACCGTTGCGCTCGCCAATATCGACGATATCATCGCTACTATCAAAGCCTCAGCCAACCGCGGCTTGGCACGCGAGAGCTTATTAAATAATACATGGGGCTCCGGTAGCGTCGTGGCGATGCTAAAAGCGGCTGGTAGCCAGTCTGTGCGTCCTGAGTTTATCGAAGGCGAAGACCCGAAAGCGCCGTTTGGTCTGATCGAAGGTGAGGAGCGCTATCGCCTATCACTTGAGCAGGTCAATGCGATTTTAGACATGCAGCTGCACCGTTTGACGGGACTTGAGCAAGACAAATTGACCGAAGAGTACCAAGATTTGCTGCGTGAAATCGCTCATTTAGAGTCGATTCTTGGTGATTTTGATAAGCTGATGAGTATCATCTCTAATGAGCTTATCGAGATTCGTGATAACTTTGGGGATGAGCGCCGCACCGATATTATCGACTCGCGTATGGACTTTAACCGTGAAGATCTTATCCCTGAGCAGACTGTTGTGATGACTGTCTCGCGCACCGGCTACGCCAAGACTCAGCCCATCGATGATTATGTGGCGCAAAAACGCGGCGGCAAAGGCAAGTCGGCAACCGCCATGAAAGAAGACGATGTGATAGATCACTTGGTCGTGACCTCGACGCATGCGACCGTGCTGTGCTTTACGGACAGCGGCCGCGTCTTTAGCTTACGTGGGTTTGAAGTGCCGATTGCCAGCCGCGGCTCGCGCGGTCGTCCATTGGTTAATCTCATCAGTTTGGATGCTGACGAAACCGTCACCACCATTTTACCTATTCCAAAAATCGTCGAAGAGCTGTCTGGCAACACTGTGAGCGATGGCGATGATGATAAATCAGAGAGTAGCAATGAGGCCGAGCCGCCGTTTGTTTTCTTTGCCACTGCCAATGGTACGGTGAAGCGCGTAGAGCTCAAGCAGTTTGCCAATATCCGCTCAAATGGCTTGATTGCCATTGGTCTAGAAGACGGTGACAAACTGGTGAGCGCCCGTATCACCAACGGTAGCCAAGAGGTGATGCTATTTGCATCGAGTGGTAAAGCCATTCGTTTTGATGAAAACGATGCCCGCGCCATGGGCCGTACTGCCAAAGGTGTACGCGGTATGCGTTTGGCTGATGATGAATTTATCAAATCACTAGTCGTTATCGAAGATGATGTACGCGAAATCCTTATCGCTTGTGAGAACGGCTTTGGTAAGCGTACCTTTATCGACGAGTTTAATACGCAAAACCGCGGTGGCGGTGGTGTGATAGCCATCAAAACCAGCGCACGTAATGGCGCACTGGTGCGAGCGACCAAGGTTGACCCTACAGACGATATTATTTTAATCTCGGACAAAGGTACGCTCGTGCGCACGCCAGTTGAGCATGTGGCCAGCTCTGGTCGTAACACCCAAGGTGTCACCTTGATTCGCCTATCAAAAGAAGAAAAGCTGGTGGCGATGGCGCGGGTCGAGCACGAAGAGAGCGATGATGAGCTGGTCGATGCCATGCGTGAAGACGGCACCTTTGAGGTAGCAGGCCAAGCGCAAATCGATATCGATGCGGTGACCGACGTTCACGATGTGATCGACATTGCCAATAATCCTGTGTTAGATGAGACAAATACTGAGGGCGACAATACCGACGATAAATAACGGTTTCAGTAGTTCGCTTTTGTTCTAGTTTGGCATTTTTGCTCTAGAAAAAGCCTCTGACGTTATCGTTGGAGGCTTTTTTTTGGATGTCATTTATCGTTTATAGGATGTTGTCTTTGATAATCCTTTTTATCTTTTATGACCACTGTTTATGCTGATCTTTGAATGATACTTACTTATACCTAAAAAGTGCTAAATTGAGGCTGTTGTTATGCTGACGACCAATCAAACCTTTCAGGGGACTATCGCGTCGATATCATCGAGTGTTTTATTTTCGATGATGTTTTTATTTGGGTTATTTATGCAGCCTTTGACGGGCACGCAAGTGGCGTCATGGCGTGTGTTGATGATGCTACTCAGTCTGGTGCTGCTGGTCAGTGTGAGCAAGCAGTGGCAGCATGTTTTTGATTATCTAAAAACGCTCAAAACCGCCAAAGACTGGCTGATATTTATACTGCCAACCCCGATATTGGGTGGGCAGATTTGGCTGTTTATGTGGGCACCTGTGAACGGTTATGGCCTTGATGTCACTTTGGGGTATTTTTTATTGCCGCTGGTGATGATCGTGCTTGGTCGCTTTTTTTATCGTGAGCCGATGAGCCTGCTGCAAGGAGCGGCGGCGCTACTGGCGGCTTTTGGTATTGGTCATGATATCTTGCAATACGGCTCGGTATCGTGGGTGACGCTGTTTGTATGCTTGGGCTATCCGCCGTATTATCTGCTCAGGCGGACGATTGCTGTGCCACCGATTACGGGGTTGTTGTCTGATTTGACGCTGCTGACGCCAGTGGTGCTACTGATGCTCTATGCCAGTGGCGGCTTTAGTATGGCGGCGCAAAATATGAAGTTTTGGTATCTATTGCCACTGCTAGGCGCTTTTAGTGCACTGGCGATGTCGCTGACGATGCTGGCCAGTAGCAAGCTGCCCGTGTCGCTATTTGGCGCGCTTAGCTATATCGAGCCTATGCTATTGTTTGTATTGTCCATCACCGTGCTCAGTCAGAGCTTGGATGAAGGAGGCTCATTGTTTATGTATGGCATGATTACGGTAGCGCTACTGGTGATGATTGTCGATAGTGCGATAGGTTATCTGAGTCGTCGCCGTAGCGATCATTTACATGGCTACCGCGAGCCACAAGTAGGTGGTTTTCCACCGCGTCGCCGCCTGATAAATCGCCGTATTGATGGCGCACTAAAAGCGCATCGGTTTCGTAAAATACGCCGTTATCAGCGAAAAATGGATAAAATCCAGCGAAAAATAGAGCAGTTAGATGCCAAATAAAGCCCCAAACTCGTAACGATATAGTCGCTTCTAAATAAAACTGGCATGCAAGATACGATGTGTCAGGCGCTACTGGTATAAATTTTCTTTGCTTGCTGTGTGATTTCATCACGCCAGAGGCGGCATAAAATCCATTTCAGTAGTACGGCACCTGTTTGAAAGTAGATCGGATATATAAAAATTCAAAGACTCGTTAAGTGGATGTATTGCTTATCTATTCTGACTTTGACATAATGCTGGCTATGATATAAGTATGAGTCATTTCAAGCGTTTATCTTGTGGTATGTAACGACAGATGATTGTATTAGCCTGCTTTTAACACCGAAGGGTTTTAGCATGATTGGCGACGTACAACCTGCGTGTACAATGAGATAGACAACAGGTCTTGTAGACAAAAGCCTCCGACGTCCGCGTCTGAGGCTTTTGTTTTTTTCTAAAATTGCCAAGGACGTGCGCTTATCTCAAAAGGCTGTTTTTATGCTCACCACCACCCAAACGTCGCAGGGCACCATCGCTGCCGTGGCAGCAAACTTTTTATACTCATTATTGTTTTTATTTGGTCTGTTGATGCAGCCGCTATCTGGGACGCAAGTCGCCTCGTGGCGTGTGCTGATGATGCTGCTAAGTTTGGTGCTGCTGGTCAGTGTATTAAAACAGTGGCAGCATATCTTTGATTATCTAAAAACCCTAAAAACACCCAAAGAGTGGTTTTTATTTATCTTGCCGACGCCGATACTGGGCGCCCAGATTTGGATATTTATGTGGGCACCAGTCAATAATCTAGGGCTTGAGGTGACACTAGGGTATTTTTTGTACCCGATGATTATGATCATGGTGGGCCGGTTTTTTTATAATGAAGCGATGACGCCGCTACAATGGGTTGCCACCATCTGTGCAGCTCTGGGCATCGCGTATGATGTTTGGCAGTATGGCGCGATTTCTTGGGCGACATTGTTTGTCTGTCTGGGTTATCCGCCTTATTATCTGCTGCGTCGCAAGCTGGCAGTACCGCCCATCACCGGCCTTATCTCTGATTTGGTGCTGCTGACGCCAGTGGTGATGATCGCCCTGTATATGAGTGGCGGGTTTGCGCTGGCGATCACTACCGATAAATTTTGGTATCTGTTGCCGCTGCTGGGTATCATCAGCACCGCGGCGATGTCGCTGACCATGGTCGCCAGTCAAAAGTTGCCCGTCTCATTGTTTGGCACGCTATGCTATCTTGAGCCGATTTTTTTGTTTATCTTTTCGATTACGATACTGCACCAAAGCATCAATGAGGGCGGCTCATTATTTATGTACGGCATGATTTTTGTCGCGCTACTGATCATGATTGCTGATAGTGCGCTTGGCTATAGGGCGCGTCGCCGTGATGATCGCCTGCATGGTTACAACGAGCCACAAGTGGGGAGTTTTCCGCCGCGTCGTCGTCTAAAAAATCGCCGTATCAAAGGGGTACTTGCGGCTCATCGTTTTCGTAAAATTAAACGCTATCAGCAAAAAATAGACAAGATGACACGCAAGATAGAGCAGCTGCATTCAAAGTAAGGCGATTATTTATCGGGTGATAGGTTTGATTTGTTAGCCATGGTTTTTTAGCCATAATTTTTGCCCGTGTGCACCGCAGTTTGTGTGTCAATGACAGATGAATTGCGCTATTATCGAGCAGTATGCACGCCAAGCGCTGTCACGGACAAACGCCGCTACTGCCAAGCGCGTCAGGCGCAGGACACTTTGTCTATATGCTATTGCTCACTCACATGATAACTAGGACGGTTTATGTTACATCTTCATCATTTAGCAAACTCACGCTCGTTTCGTATTATTTGGCTGTTAGAAGAGCTAAACACCGATTATGAATTGACGTGCTACGAGCGTAACCAAGCGTATCGTGCGCCTGATAGCTTAAAAAAAGTGCATCCAATCGGTCATGCACCAATGCTAGAGGTCAACGATCGCGTGCTGATTGAGTCAGGGTTTATCATCGAGTATTTAATCAAGCATTACGATACCGACAAGCAGTTCAAACCTGCTGATGACAACGAAGCGGCATGGGAAGCTTATACCTTTTGGCTACACTTTGCCGAAGCATCATTGATGCCGCCGCTAGTGATGCGTTTGGTGTTTAGCAAAGTCGTTCAGCAGTCGCCCATGCTCATCAAACCAGTCAGCAAAAAAATCCAAAGCCAAGTGGAAAAAAACATGATTAGCCGCAGCCTAGACAGTATGCTGGGCATGATGGAGCAGCACCTACAGGACAATCATTGGTTTGCTGGTAGTGAGTTTAGCGCCGCTGATATTCAGATGCATCTTGCCGTCGTCGGAGCCAATGCAGGCTCTGGTTTGGATAGTAGTAAGTACACCAATATTTTAAACTGGCTAAAACGCTGCGAAGAGCGTGAGGCGTTTAAACGTGCCGAAGAAAAAGGCGGGCGTTTAAAATTCTAAACAAAGCGAATGGTATCAACGATTAGGATACGCCCTAATCATTGATTTAAAATTAACATAAAAGGTTTTGTTTATTTATAGACAAAACCTTTTTTAGGATAAGAAATGACAGACTTGAAGAAGCCCAATAGGACACCGACTGACAGTGAGATTGCAGCCAAACAGCATATAGAGGCGGCAGAGATGAATCGCCAGCAAGTATCTATCAAAGCGTGGTCACAAAAGCTGCTGGTGGTGATTTTGTGTGTTGCCAGCTTTTATGGCGGCTGGAAATCTTATGAGTCCAATATGGTCAATGAATGTACGGCCAATGGCGGTAAAATGATTGAAGGTCAAAGAACCATGCTATGCCAGTCATTATAGTAGATAAGGATTTAGTTAAAAGAGGGCGTCTATGTTAAATCTCACCTTTTTGGGTACCTCCGCTGGCGTGCCAACCAAGCAGCGTAACGTCACAGCGCTGGCGATAGAATGCCTCAATCCTTATAACTCGGGGGTAAGTCGACAGCAAAACAAAAAGTCGCGTCCTTGGGTCTTAATTGATTGCGGTGAGGGCACACAGCATCAGCTGCTTCATACCAAGCTATCTTTGCATCAGCTACAAGCCATTTGTATCACTCATGTGCATGGCGACCATTGTTATGGTCTGCCGGGGTTGCTTGCGAGTGCGGCCATGTCAGGACGTACTGCAGCGCTGACGCTTATTGCGCCCAAAGCCATTGCCAAAATGCTTGAGGCGATGAGGCTGACAACCGAGCTGTATTTGCCATTTGCCATTGATTTTATGGCGATAGAAGATGTATTGTCTGAGCCAAATGATGAGTACAAAGGTGATGTAACTATCAATGTAGACCACCAACATCAGCTGGTTATAGACATTCATCCGTTATCACATCGCGTCGCCTCTTATGGTTTTGGTATTACTCAGACGATCAGCCGCCGTACCCTTAATACTGATAAATTGACAGCTGATGGTATCCCAGCCAGTGCGCTGTGGGGCAGGCTGCAGCAAGGCGAAGATGTCGTGACCGAAGACGGACGCATGCTGTCGTCTGCTGAGTATGTCGATGACGATATGCAGCGTACCAAGGTCGTGGTGGCAGGCGATAATGATACGCCAGAGTGCTTGCATGTGGCGGTCGTTGATGCAGACTTGCTGGTGCATGAAGCCACTTATACCCATGAGGTGTTAAATAAGATTCAGGCAAAAAACCCAGACTTTGATCCGATGCACAGTAGCGCGCAGCTGGTAGGTAGGTTCGCTCAAAACAATGAGGTTAAGAATCTAATTTTGACCCATTTTAGCGCTCGCTATCAAAGCTTTGATAACCCACAGAGTAGTACGCCGAACATGGCGCATATTCGTTTGGATGCCCAAAGTGCTTATGCAGGCAATCTATGGTTGGCAGCAGATTTTGACCAATATATGGTGAATGGCGCCGCGAATTTGGTAAATGAAGAAGAGAGTAGCCGCGTGCAGGACTTAGGTTCTGCACGCGCTCCTAAAAAATGACTAGGGCGTGTTTAAGATAGATTTTCCTCAGCAGCCAACTGCGCTTGTCCTATCCGGTAGCGGCTAAACTGATAGGCCACTCGCCCCGAACGCCCGCCACGCTCTGATGCCCAGCGTAAGGCAGCGGCTCTGATATTGTCAGGTAGCGCTTTATTTTCTTCTTCATTATTATTACTTTCTTTACCGTCATTATCTAGAGTGCGATTTGGCGAAAGCGATAAGTAATGGCGGACGATGTGTAAGTAAGTATTTTGATCCATGGGATGGAATGACAACCACAAGCCAAAGCGATCAGACAGCGATACTGTCTCGTCGATGGTCTCATAAGGATTGACTTCATCGGTTTGCCCATTATAAATATTGACATTGTCTTTCATCAGCTGCGGCAACAGGTGCCGACGGTTGCTGGTGGCATACACCAGTAGCTTGTCTTGCTCGGAGTCCAGCGCCCCGTCCAACACGCTTTTTAAGGTGCGGTAACTCTCGTCTTGACCGTTAAATGCCAAATCATCACAGTACACGATATAGCGGCAATCGGTGTCCGCTGGTAGGGCGCGGATGGCGGCGCGTATCTTATCAAGCACCCGCAGGTCATCACGGGCAATTTCAATAATACGTAGCCCTTCGCTATGGTAGGCTTGTAGCAACGCTCGAATCAGCGATGATTTCCCTGCGCCGCGAGTCCCTGTCATCAAGACGTGATTGGCCGGATAGCCCTTTAAAAACTGCCGTGTGTTTTGCACCAGTTTTTGTTTTTGCGTATCGATACCATGCAAATCATCCAGACTTAAAAACAAATTGACCGCCAAAGGCTCCAAGCGCCCGCGGTGACCACCGACCCAGCGATAGGCCAGCTGCTGAGGATTGATATCGATCTTTGGTGTGACTTGCTCTTGCAGATACTGCCCCAGTAACTCTAATAGCGGCTCTGGCAGGGCATAATTTGTAACGGATGTGGAAGACTGGGACATAATACTGGGTCGCTTATAACAGGAAAAATATTAACGAAAATAGGTACCGTCCTACTGGTATTTATTTTTCTTGCGTGCTGTGCCTACGCCGGCAGATGCTGTGCAAAATGAATACCAGTAACATATGGCATCAAGTGTGCCAATTTTATGTCGGGTTGGCTATATAAAATGACGATATACAAATACAAAGTAATTCTAAATAAAGGCCTTACTTTAGCATGAAAAACAACGCCAGTAATTCATCGCTAAGACAAGCGAAGACAGCGCCAGTATGGCAGGCTCATGCTCAGCAGATATTGCCTGTACTGACAAAAGAATTGGTAAAATTGCAGTATCGTCAGGTATCGCACTTGCGCATCGGCGTGTACGCAGGCGACTATCAGGGCTTGAGCCGTGCCATGCACTCACAGTTTGGCCTAGTGCTACTAAAATGGCAATTAAGCGAGCATCATTGTCAGCAGAGCGCTCAAGCGGTATCTAGCGGTGTCTTTTATGAGTACGGCGTCATCACCGCGCTGTCTGCTCTAACGCCATACCAGCGCGTGGCACCGCCACTACTGGCGCATCATGAGTTACGCCTGCACATAGCAGCGCCGCCGTCAGCACTCATCGTTGTGGTGATGCCATATTATAAAAACGGCAGTCTATCACAGTATCTAAAGCGGCCGCTGCACGCCCGTCAAAAGCATCAGCTTATCATGCAAGCGGCACAAGTAATCGCGCAGCTGCATCGCGCAGGCTGGCTACATAATGATATTAAACCTAGTAATATTTTGCTAGATGATTTGTCGCCACTTCATTTTTTGTCAAGTCAGGCGGATGATAGCAGTCTCAAGACTGACTTGTTATTAACTGATTTTGCTTTGGCCACTCGTGTGGAAGCGTCAACTATAGGCAATCCTGCAGGTACACCGGCGTATCTGGCTCCTGAGCGCTGGCAAGGACACGGCGCATCGGTGCAGAGCGATATCTATGCGTTTGGGATTATGTTGTATGAGATATTGGTGGGGGTGCGGCCGTTACAGATTGATAAACAAAGTCGTGAGCCGCTCAAGGCAAGGGCAGTCCAGCACTGTCAGCAGCCAATTCCAAGGCTACCGCCAGCATACCGCCATTATCAATCTATTATAGATCAAGCATTGGCAAAGCGGGTAGAGAAAAGGTATCAAAGCATGGCGCAGATACTTTTGGCGTTAAGACGTATATGGGATTAAAGAAGAGGTCGGTGAGGGAAGAGTATTGAGAAATAAAGCGTAGTATAGAGTGGAGAAAACGCTGAGCGCTAAATACTGAAGCTGCTATACTGCGATAATAGCTTCGATGCTTGGCGTTGAGTAGGGGCGTTTTAATTAGCAAGCATAAAAGTTAATTAGTAAGCATAAAAGCTAACAGGCACAAAAAAACCTGCATCAAGGCAGGTTTTAATATTTGGTCTAAGATGTACTATCCGAAAATGGTGGGGCTGGAGAGACTCGAACTCTCACACCTCGCGGCGCCAGAACCTAAATCTGGTGCGTCTACCAATTCCGCCACAGCCCCATTTTCGTTACTCTATCATCAAAAGCATGTGAACTCAAATGCTATCGAAATAGTTAACTGATTCGGTAGTGCGTCTCAGTGGTTGGCTATTATATAGAGTTTAAATTGTTTGGCAACCCCTATTTGCAATTATTTTCGATATTTTAGCAATTATTTTTCATATTTTTCATAAGTTAATGATATAAAAGATTTTTTTATTTTAAGTTTTTTTAACGTTTTAGTGATATTTATTTTGATCTTGTGCTGGTGTGAGGTTTAGTTGCTGCAATTTGCGTGTCAATGTATTGCGCCCCCAGCCTAGCAGGTGGGCAGCCGCTATTTTTTTGCCACCACTATGATTAAGGGCGGCGGTGAGTAGTACGCGTTCAAATTCAGGCATCGCTGTTTGTAGGATGTCGGTTTCGCCGGTCTGTAGCGCCTGCTTTGCCCATACGGCTAGAGCCTGTTGCCAGTCGGTCTGCCTCGTCATAGGTGGATTGGGGCTAATAGCGCCCGAGTCGATCGACCCTTGGGGGTTTATATCGTTCTGCGGCGGGATTTGGGATGAGCGCGCTGCATGAGGTGGCTGTGACTGCTCTGTTATATCCGCTGGCACACTATCGAGCAGCTCTGGTGGTAAGTCCTCTACCATGACCGTGTCACCGGTGGCCATCACGGTCAGCCACAGGCAGACATTTTCGAGCTGACGCACATTACCGCGCCACTCAAACGCCTGCATGACTTGCAGTGCTGCTGGATGCAGATGTTTTTTGGCAGTATTCATCTGCTTGGCGGCGCGCTGCATAAAGTAGCTGGCGAGGGCAGGGATGTCTTCGCGGCGTGTGCGTAGGGGCGGCAGAGGCAAGCGTATGACGTTAAGGCGATAAAACAAATCTTCGCGGAACTTACCTTGTTTGACCAGTGCTTCTAAGTTTTGATGAGTGGCGGCGATGATACGCACATCGACTTTGACAGGCTGCTGGCCACCAACGCGATAAAACTCGCCATTGGCCAATACTCGCAGCAAACGTGTCTGCGTACTAAAGGGCATGTCACCGATTTCATCCAAAAACAGCGTCCCACCAGTGGCCTGCTCAAAACGTCCTTGCCGTGTGGTCGTCGCCCCCGTAAACGCGCCTTTTTCGTGACCAAATAGCTCAGATTCGATTAAATCATGCGGAATCGCTGCCATGTTTAAGGCAATAAAAGGCTGCTGTCGCCGCGGTGAATGCTGATGCAGGGCGCTGGCGACCAGCTCCTTACCAGTGCCTGACTCGCCTGTGATCAACACTGTGATGGGAGAGTGGGCCAAACGGCCAATCGCGCGAAACACCGTTTGCATCGCTTGTGACTGCCCGATGATGCCACTGGGGTTGTCGGTCACGGCGGGTGGTGTCGGGGATGTCTCTTTAGCAGCTGGTTTGATCGGCGCGGTGGTTGGTGAGGTTTTGGATGCTTGGTTTGTATGGCCAGTCGGCTCAGTAGGTTTATTGGGCTCGTTGGGCATCGCATCTGATCTAACAGCGGGTTTTCTAGTGTTTGTTGTCTTAACATCGGTATGGGGCTGATAATGAATGGCTTTATAAATCGTTGTCACCGCGTCATCTAAATCAAAGGGTTTGGGCAGATATTCAAACGCACCAGTCTGATAGCTACTGATGGCAGAGCTTAGATCAGAGTGCGCCGTCATAATGACGATGGGCAGCTGAGGGAAATGCTGATGTACCCAGTCGCTAAAGGACAGACCATCCATCATAGGCATACGAATATCAGTCAATATCACATCAGGGAGCTGGTCTGCTAGTGTTTGCTGCTGCAAGATATCATTTAGGCGTGTCCATGCCGCTTGCGCTTGCGTGAAGCTAATCACAGTGAGCCCTGCATCTTCAAAGGTATCGGCCAATATCAGGCGTAGGGCGGCATCGTCATCGATAAGCCATAACGTAGCAGCGATAGGACTGCTGGGCTTGTCTGTTTGAGCAGGTATTGGCTGATCGCTTGAGAGTTGATGGTCATGTAAAGCGCGGTTGTCATTATACTCAGTCATATCTTGGGCCTAGTGGGCGATAACATCAGAGGGCGTATTGGTTGTCATGAGGTTATCATAGGATTGTTATGAGGTTTTTATAGTAAGGTCTGGCTGGCTAAAGGGCAAATACAGGGCAAACTGTGTTTGGCGTGTGTGATGGATGCTCGATTGGGCGGAGCTGACATCGATCATACCATGATGGCGGCTGATGATATCTTGGACAATAGACAGCCCTAGACCCGTGCCTGCTGCGCGGCTGGTGACCATCGGAAAAAATATCTGGCCGATGAGATCGGCATCTATGCCTGAGCCATTATCGGTGATGGTCACTTGCAAAACTTGTTTGTGCTGCTGGCTGCCGATGGTGTGCTGAAAGACCACTCGTGTTTGTAGATGCAGTATGGGCTGATAGGTAGAATTGCTATCCATTTGCATGGTAGCTTGTGGTGTTTCTTGAGACTCTGAGGCTTTATGCTGTTGTAGCGTTTGTTCAAACTCAGTCATCGACTCACAAGCATTATTAATGAGGTTCAAAAATACTTGAATCAACTGATCCTTATCAGCGCAGAGCTCAGGCAGTGATAAATCATAATCACGCTGTAGCGTCACCTGTGGATATTGGTTGACGATTAGAGACAAGACATGCTCTAGCGGCTCATGAATATTGAGCATTTGCCAATTTGGTAACTGATGGGAGCCAAGAAACTGACCGATAAGCTGAGTCAGACGGTCGGTCTCTGCGATGATGATATCGGTGTAGCTGCGCAGTTTTGCCGCGTTTTTTTGTTTGTCAGGATGGGGGCTGGCAGCGCTTTGCTGAGTGAGAGCTGCCTCAGCAAAAAAACCGCTCTCACTGAACTTGATAAATTGCCGCTGCAACAACTGCGCCGCCCCGCGAATACCGGCCAATGGGTTTTTTATTTCGTGAGCGACCGAGCGTAGCATCTGACGCGCGACGTTATATTGCTGCTGCTGGCGCTGCTCCTCTGAGATACGGCTTTGGCGATCCTTGCCCCACATCTCAATGATAAAACCATGCTGCTGCTCATCAATGACCGGCGTCACGCTATAGTCGATCAGCAGCGCTGTATGATTGTTTAATTGTGTGCTCACAAGATGATCATGATCAATAAATGGCTGTTGATACACTCTGGCTTGCCGAAAGCGCTCGCTCAAGGAGCAAGCGGCATCCTTTGTTTTTTTAGAATTGTGAGTATCGCTATGGGTTTTGAGATGATCTTTGAGGGGGGATTTGAAAGTCGATGTTGAGGTTTTTGGAGTGAGCAGTGCCAAGATAGATTGCCCCAGTAGGCGGCCACTACTGGTCGCCAGCAGTTGCTCTGCTTGAGCATTTAGCCAAGTAATGGTCAGATTTTCATCGACCCACAAGATAGCCGTAAACAAATGCTGAGCCATAAAGGCAAAATTGGGGGCAGGTTTTGTCACTACTACATCAGCTGTCATGAAGTACGCCTAACATAAAAAAGAAATCTACCAATATTTAATCATAAATCAACACTATAGAGCGGCAAAACTGGTGATTATCATAAAAAAAACGTACAATGCGCACAGCCAATTTATCTCAAGCAAGGTCAGCCATGCCCAACACCTCTACCGAGTCGGTAAATACGACGATATCTTCACAGCCAGCTTCTACTGCTCCAAAAAACACAGCCACTATCTTTAATCCTGCTAAGCCTGCGCACACGCAAAAGCAGTCAACGAGTCAGGCAGACGGCACTCAGCCCTATCACCACAAAGCCAATCACAATCAAAACCGCAGTATCGCGCAAAGTGGCGATGCCACAGTAGCCCGTACAGCTGCGAGCGATGCACCAGTTCAAGCCGCGCCAAAGATCGGTTTTGTGTCGCTTGGTTGCCCAAAGGCGCTGGTCGATAGCGAACGGATCATCACAGAGCTTAGCCGCGATGGTTATCAGGTCGCAAGTGACTACGATGGCGCAGATTTGGTGGTGGTTAACACCTGCGGTTTTATTGAGTCAGCGGTACAAGAGTCGCTCGATGCCATCGGAGAAGCCATCAGCAAAAACGGTAAAGTCATCGTTACTGGCTGCTTAGGAAAAGAAGCGGATAAAATCCGTGAGATGCATCCAGCGGTGCTATCGGTCACAGGCGCACATGCTTATGATGAGGTCATTACTGCCGTCTCGCAGCATGTGCCCAAGCCCAAGCGCGACGTAGATAGCCATTACGATCCAAAAATAGATCTGATCAATGAAGCGGGTATTAAGCTGACCCCAAGCCATTATGCTTATCTAAAGATATCAGAAGGCTGTAATCACCGTTGTACCTTTTGCATCATTCCAAGCTTGCGCGGTGACTTAGTCTCGCGTCCGATTGATAATGTCATGAACGAAGCACTGGCGCTCAAAAACGCTGGCGTGAAAGAATTACTAATTATCTCGCAAGACACGTCTGCTTATGGGCTCGATCTGAAGTACAAAACCAGCTTTTGGAATGGCATGCCGCTCAAATCCAAGTTTTATGATTTATGCCAAGCATTAAATGACTTGGGTATCTGGGTGCGCCTGCATTATGTCTATCCGTATCCGCACGTAGATAAAGTCGTCGAGCTGATGGGCGAAAAAAAGCTGCTGCCGTATCTGGATATTCCGTTTCAGCACGCCAGTCACCGCATCCTAAAGGCCATGAAGCGTCCGGCGCATAGCGAAAATACCTTGGCACGTATCAAAGCGTGGCGTGAGATTTGTCCTGATATCGTCATTCGCTCAACCTTCGTCGTTGGCTTCCCTGGCGAGACCGAAGAAGACTTTCAATGTCTGCTCGATTGGCTCGTCGAGGCACGCCTTGATCGCGTCGGTGCCTTTACCTATTCAGAGGTCGAAGGCGCGGTAGCCAATGACTTGCCAGGTCATGTGCCTGAAGAAGTGAAGCAATCTCGCTATGAGCGCTTGATGACGCTACAACAAGAAATCTCAGCACAAAAGCTGCAAGAGAAAGTCGGTAAAACCTTAACGGTATTGGTCGATGAGATCGATAGTGCTGAGGGCATTGCGATTTGTCGGAGTTACGCCGATGCCCCAGAGATCGATGGTCATGTCTATGTCGATGACATCAGCGCGCAAGTCAAGGTTGGTCAGTTTTTGACCGTCACCATTGACGAGGCCAGCGAGTACGACTTATTTGCCAGCTATCAAGGCTAGGGCGTGTCCTCATTTCAAAAATGGCGATAAAAATGAGATAAATCGCCGTCAAACAAGGAAAATAGCGCAGATAATATCGAGATATTAGTCAGCTATTTGACACCGTTTGGCCAGATTTAGCCATTTTTAGCCCATTTAGATGGCTATCGATTGAATTGAGGACATGCCCTAAGCCGTCACAATGATAGATGAGTGAAAATTGCCCAATCGCGGGCAGTTTTTGCTACAATTAGCGCAATTTGGCCTTTTTATCTACTCAGCACTGCATCACGAGTAGGGCGCTGCACGTAATCTAGCAATACGCAGACACTGGCTTGCGTATCAACGCTGGCTGTACGTAAATCAGAAGGCAATCTTCATTTGTATTTTATCGATGACTTTAATTATAATTTAATGCTAACAAGGTGACCTCATGTCTGACAAAAACCCGCGTTACTCTCGTATCTTGCTAAAACTCTCAGGCGAAGCCTTGGCTGGTGGCAAGGACATGGGTATCGATACCGAAGTGCTCGATAAGATGAGCCTATCTATCGCCCACTTGCGCGGCCTTGGTGTGCAAGTTGGTATCGTCGTTGGTGGTGGTAACTTATATCGCGGTGCCCAGCTGCAACAAGAGGGCCTAGTCGGCCGTGTGACCGGCGATCAAATGGGTATGCTTGCGACTGTGATGAACGGTCTGGCCATGCGTGATGCGCTTGAGCGCCGCAATATCAAAACGCGCTTGATGTCAGCCTTACCGATTGGTGAAGTCACTGAAAGCTATAGCAGCCGCAATGCCATTCGCTACCTAAAAAACGGTGAGGTTTGTATCTTTGTCGCCGGTACTGGTAATCCTTTCTTTACCACCGACACAGCAGCATGTCTGCGCGGTATCGAGGTCGAAGCAGGCTTGATATTAAAAGCCACCAAAGTGGATGGCGTCTATGACAAAGACCCAAGTTTGCATGCCGATGCCAAAAAATACGATGGTTTGACTTTTGATGAAGTCTTAGAGCAAAAACTTGGCGTTATGGACTTAACCGCTATCGCCTTGTGCCGTGAGCACAATGTACCGCTACAAGTGTTTGATATGACCAAGCCCAACGCCTTATTAAATGTGGTCATGGGCGAGAACGAAGGCACGCGCGTCTATCATTAATATTAATGGGCATAATATTGCCCAATATACGCGGTCAAGCGCTCTGCTACGAGCGATGAATTGCCGAAAAATAACTATCTATTAACAACCATGAATGATTTATCGACAGCGATAAATAAGGATGCACAATGATTAAAGAGATTAAGCAAGACGGCGAAGCCCGTATGCAAAAAACCTTAGAAGCGCTTGAAAACACCTTTAGTAAGGTACGTACAGGCCGCGCCCATCCAGGCATGCTATCTGGCGTGATGGTCAGCTACTACGGCGCCGACACACCGCTCAACCAAGTGGCCAGTGTCAACGTCGAAGACTCGCGCACATTGCTTGTACAGCCTTTTGACCGTACGATGGTACAGGCCGTGGACAAGGCCATTCGCGAAGCGGATTTGGGATTGAACCCGATGACCGCTGATGTGATTCGTGTGCCGATGCCAGCGCTGACAGAAGAGACCCGCCGCGATATGCAAAAGCTGGCGCGCGGTGAAGCAGAAAACAGCCGCGTCTCGATTCGTAATATCCGCCGTGATATGATGAATGACATAAAAGATCTGGCAAAAGAAAAAGAGATCTCAGAAGATGACGAGCGCCGCGCTAGTGATGATATTCAAAAAATCACTGACAAATACATCGAGACCATCGACAGCCGTTTGAGCAAAAAAGAAAGCGAGCTGATGGAAGTATAACGATTGATGGCAGAGCGCGACTGGGGTGCTGTTTTTAAATGCAGGTTGCGCCGTATCGAACGATAGCAGCACGCAAGTAACGTTTATACCAGTCGCGCAGCCCTATCTATAAAAGTTTTATTTCCAATGGACTATATGTCGTTTAGCAGCCACTGCGATTGGCTGCTTATTATTGTGTCGTCAATCATAAAGCCGTAGCAGACCGCTTTATGATAAGTTTGTGAATAACCACCACATCTTATCTTTTTGGCTTTTTTGCCGTCATGACACGCGTTATTATTAAACCATCTCAACAATAAGCAAGCTAGCCTATGTCTACTTCAGCCGCCTTGGCTCCTGCTCTTCTACCCCGTCATATCGCCATCATCATGGATGGCAACAACCGCTATGGCAAAGCCAATCATCTACCCAAAGGCCATGGACATATGGCAGGCAAAGATGCGCTAGACCCTATTGTCGAATACTGTGTTGATACTGGTATCGAGGTTTTGACGGTATTTGCTTTTTCTAGCGAAAACTGGCAACGTCCGCCGAGTGAAGTGGCGCTGCTCATGCAGCTTTTAACCTCGACCATTCATGAGCAAATGCCGCGGATGGACAAATACCGTATTCGCTTACGGTTTATCGGAGATCGCAGTCCGCTCAGTGCAGAGTTACAAGCATTGATGGCCGATGCAGAAGAAAAAACCGCGCATTTTGATGCCATGACATTGGTCATTGCCATCAGCTATGGTGGACAGTGGGATATTGCCCATGCTGCCAAACAGTTGGCCAAACAGGTGCAGATAGGGGAGCTGTGTGCTGATGATATCGATAAAGACTTGCTTGGCCGCCATGTCCAGTTAGCAGACACCCCAGCGGTCGATATGCTGATACGGACGGGCGGTGAGTACCGATTATCGAACTTTTTATTGTGGCAGTCCGCTTATGCCGAGTTGTTTTTTACCAAAACCCTATGGCCTGAGTTTAGCGCAGCAGAGCTGGCATCGATGGTTGCAGAGTTTGCCCAGCGCCAACGCCGTTTTGGTAAAACCAGCGAGCAAGTCGCTTGCGCGCAGCAATTACCCTAAACGACCCTAACGTCTTATCTGATACTTGCTTGCTGCTTGTCTTTTTTGTGCCTTAAAAGCCTGCTACGCTTTTAATAGTGATTATTCACAGTGGTTAAGGCTGCGTGCTTATGAAATAATGAACCGCTTTTGTTGCAGTCAGTAGCAATGAGTGGGCTATTGTAGATTAGCTGCTATAATGCATTTTTTGACCATACGTTTTTCATTATTATAAGGCTCAATGAGTATGTGGCAACGGATTAAAACGGCAATTGTTCTCGTTATTATCGTTGGTATTGCAATGTTTGCGAGCCAAACACCGATTTTGTTTGCGCCGCTGTTGGCGATAGGGGTAATCATCGCCGCTCATGAATGGACCAAGCTGATGCCCAAATGGCGTCAGCCAGCGTTATTTGTGCTTTTGGTTTTGGCGCTGACCGTGGTGTCACTGCTGTTTAAAGTGACGTGGCTGTTTTGGTGGGCCGCATCGCTCGCCATATGGCTGATGGCGCTGTCTTGGGTTCGGGTCTTTCCGACGACGACCAATTGGTATGGCAAAAAGCTGGGCTTGATGGGTGCGGTGATATTAACCGCCGCCATCACAGCTATGTTTTATCTGTGGCAGCTATCGGCTTGGTGGCTGCTGTATGTGTTTTTATTGGTGTGGTGCGCGGATAGTGGGGCATATTTTGTCGGGCGCAAGCTTGGTCGCCGCAAAATGGCACCAAACGTTTCACCCAATAAAAGCATGGAAGGATTGGCCGGCGGCATTGTCACAGGGTTGCTCGTCGTCGTGGCCATCAGCGTCTTTAAGCTACAGCTGACAGGGGTGCCGCTGATCGCCTTTGCCGCACTATCTGTACTGACGATATTGGCTTCGGTACTCGGCGATTTGTTTGAGTCAATGCTCAAACGCCGTGCTGGTGTCAAAGACTCAGGGACAATCTTGCCAGGGCATGGCGGCATCCTTGATCGTATTGATTCCTTATTGTCTGCCACGCCGATATTTGCGCTCGGCTTTTGGGCGCTGCAATACTTTGGTTTGATGGTGGTATAAAAGTGTCTTGCTTGGATTTATCCAGTTAGGCTTTATTTTTATTTTTTTGTATTATTGATAGGCAACGATGGTTATGATGCAACGTATCGCCGTATTAGGCGCAACTGGCTCGATTGGCGATAGTACGTTGGCGATTTTGGCGGCCCATCCGCAGCAGTACCAAGTCTATGCCTTGTCGGGATACCATCGTTTGGACAAACTGTTTGCGCTGTGTCAGCAGTTTGTGCCAAAGCGCGTCAACGTACCGGCAGCCGCAGTCGATGATTTTGCTCAGCGTCTGAGCGCAGCGAAGCTTGATATCGAGGTCGTCGGGGGCGCAGCAGGGCTTATAGATATCGCCACCGATAGCCAAACCGATACGGTCGTTGCTGCCATTGTTGGTGCAGCAGGGCTGCCTTCTACATTGGCCGCCGCGCGCGCAGGCAAGCGTATCTTGCTTGCTAATAAAGAAGCGCTGGTGATGGCAGGACAGGTAATGATCGATGCGGTAAAAACGCACCATGCTACCTTGTTACCTTTAGATTCAGAGCACAACGCAATTTTTCAGTGCTTGCCGGTAGATATCCAACAAGACAGCCGCCAGATTCACCAGCCAAAGCACGGGGTGCGTAAGCTGTGGCTGACTGCCTCTGGTGGGCCATTTTTGCAGCAGTCATTTGCGCAGATGCAGCAAGCTGGTGTCGCTGAAGCTGTCAAACATCCCAATTGGTCGATGGGGCAAAAAATATCGGTCGACTCGGCAACGATGATGAACAAAGGGCTTGAGCTGATAGAAGCCTGTCATTTGTTTGATTTGAGTGAGGATAAAATAAATGTGGTGATTCATCCACAAAGCATCATTCACTCAATGGTAGAATATAGCGACGGTAGCTTTTTGGCGCAGCTGGGCAGCCCAGATATGAAGACGCCCATTGCTCATGCACTCAGCTATCCTGCGCGTATTGATAGCGGCTCGCAGCCTTTGGACTTGTATGCGCTAAGCGGCCTAGAATTTATCGAGCCTGATTTACAAAAGTTTGCCTGTTTGCGTTTGGCGAGACAAGCCATGCAAGCGGGTACGCAGGCGACCATCGTACTCAATGCCGCCAATGAGATTGCCGTGGCCGCGTTTTTGGCAGGACAAATTCGTTTGACAGATATTGCTGATATCAATGAACAGGCACTCAGTGAGATACAAGTACCGCTGTTAGCGGCGTCGGCGGATATAGAAGATATATTGTCGATTGACCAGCTAGCGCGTCGGCATACTGAGGCATTGGTGGCCAAGGTGGCAAAATCCATATAAGCGGCGCAGACGCTATAAGAATAGAAGTCCTGCAAATCAGCCTTGTACGAGAGAACTTGCTAAAAAACCATATTGAGAAGACATCATGACGTTTTTATTGACGCTCCTTGCGGCCATTTTTGTCTTAGGTCCGCTCATTGCCCTGCATGAATGGGGGCACTATATCGTGGCGCGCCTGTGCGGTGTTAAGGTGCTGACATACTCTATTGGTTTTGGCCCCAAAGTCGCAGGCTGGACCAGCAAAAAAAGCGGTATTGATTATCGGATTTCGGCGCTGCCACTGGGCGGCTATGTCAAAATGCTCGATGAGCGAGAAGGCGAGGTGGCAGCCGATGAGCAGCATTTGTCATTTAACCGTCAGCATCCGCTAAAAAAAATCGCTATCGTCGCAGCAGGCCCTATCATGAACTTTGTCATTGCGATTGGCTTGTTTTGGGTGCTGTTTATGACCCCATCTGAGCAGTTGGCGACAAAGATTGGGCAAGTGTTGCCTGATACGCCAGCGGCCACCGCTCAGCTGCCCGTTGGCGATAGAATCGTCGCCATCGATGGTCATGAGGTGCAGACGTGGGAAGGGATTAATTACCGTCTTGCTGGACGCATGGGCGAGACGGACAATATAAGTGTCACGCTACAAGCTGATGACAACGCCGCCAAGACCTACTACGCGCCTGTGGATGAGTTTATGCAGGGCGATGACCATGGAAAAGATGCGCTGAGCAGCTTTGGTATGCTGCCATGGCAACCGACGATCGCCCCTATCGTCGGTGAGCTGACGCCCGATGGTGCCGCCAATCGTCAAGGCCTCAAGGTCGGTGACCGCATCACTGCGATTAATGATGTCGCCATCGCAGACTGGATCAGTGCCACGCGCATCATTCGCGATAATCCTGAGACTTTACTCAATTTTACCGTCTTAAGAGAGGGTAAGTCTGTACAATTGGCCATCATGCCGCAGGGCAAAAAAGACAATTTGGATAACGACTTTGGGCAAATTGGTGCTATGGTGGCACAGTCTGAGATTGTCATTCCTGATGATTATAAAACCACAGTGGTCTATGGTCCAGGCGAGTCACTGGTCAAGTCGTTTGAAAAAACCGAACAGCTGGCGGTGATGACGGTCAGCTCGATGGGCAAAATGCTCTCAGGTATGATTGGTCTCGATAATTTATCAGGCCCGATTACCATTGCCAAAGTCGCCAAACAAAGCTTCGATATTAGCTGGCAGATGGTATTGTCTACCGCCGCGCTGATTAGTCTAAGTCTGGCAGTGCTCAACCTTTTGCCCATTCCTGTATTGGATGGAGGGCATATCGTCTATCATCTCATAGAGCTGATTCGCGGTAAGCCGCTCTCAGAAGGCGTACAAATGGCTGGACTTAATATCGGTTTACTCTTGCTGGCAGGTTTCATGGTGTTAGCAATTGGTAATGATATCAGCCGATTGTTTTGATGGTTTGCCCAAGCGTTTGGGTGATAAGGCAAGATGCACTAATGGTTTTATGCGTATCGGGCAGCGATTGCGGGTGTGACGGCAGAGCAGCTTTGTGCCGCCGTCTCTGTACTAATCGTAATTTTTAGTTTATTTTATGATGCGTTTTATATAAAGTGTTCTGAGTCTTGTCCGCCAAAGCATGCGACTTTGTGATAAATGGACAAGACAACATGTGCTTTTTAACTTAACTTAAGCAATTTTTTTATTGACGGATAGTGTTTATGCGTACGCCTTTATTTATGAGCGCGGCAGGGTTGCCGTTAGTGGTAGCGATGATGAGTATGCCGGTACAGGCTGCAGAATTTGTAGTGACTGACATCGGTTTTAATGGCTTACAACGTCTAACCCCCGATAGCCTCTATCCGGTTCTACCTATCACGGTAGGAGATACGGTAAATGACAGCAGCTTGGCGGCCAGTATTAAGGCGCTATATGCGACCGAAAACTTCGCGGACATTCAAAGCCGTGTCGAAGGCGGTCAGTTACGCTTTGATGTCGTTGAGCGTCCTACCATCGCCGAAGTCAACTTTGAGGGCAATAAGCTCATCCCAAAAGAAGGACTAGAGCAAGGACTGAGCAACGCAGGTTTGTCTGTCGGTGATGTACTCAAGCAAGCGACGTTACAAGGCGTCGCCAACGAGCTGCAGCAGCAGTATATCAGCCAAGGCTACTACAACAGTAATATCGAAGTCGACCAAACGCTACTCGATGGCAATCGTGTCAAGCTCGATGTACGCTTTATCGAAGGCAAGCCTGCCAAAGTCGTCGATATCAATATCATCGGTAACAAGCACTTCAGCGATGATGAGATCAAAGATGTTTTTGCTGTAAAAGAATCTTCTTGGACACGCCTGTTATCTAAATCTGATCGCTATGCCAAAGAAAAGCTGGCGGCCAGTTTGGAAAACTTAAAAGCCTTATACCAAAATGACGGTTACGTGCGTTTTGCCGTCGACAATGCGGTACTTAACATCAGCGAAGATAAGCGCAGTGTGTTTATCGAAGTTAGCCTAAGCGAAGGCGAACAGTACCAGTTTGGTGAGGTCAATTTTTTAGGTAAGCCGACGTTTGAGACGACTGAGCTACAAGAGCTGGTTACCTTTGCTCCAAACGAAAAATACTCGCAAGCCAAACTCGATGAAACCACCGCCGAGCTCAAGCGCCGTTATGGCAACGAAGGCTATTATCTGGCCCAAGTCAGACCAGTACCACGTATCAATGACGATACTAAAATGGTCGATGTGGATTACTTTATCGACCCTGCCCGTCCTATCTACGTGCGCCGTATCAACTTTACGGGCAATATCAAAACCCAAGACGAAGTATTGCGCCGTGAGATGCGCCAACTAGAAGGCGCGCTTGCCTCTAGCGAAAAAATCCAATTGTCACGCACGCGTCTGATGCGCACAGGGTTTTTTAAAGCTGTCAATGTCGATGTCAAACCAGTGCCCAACCAGCCAGACCAAGTAGACGTACATTACACGGTAGAAGAGCAGCCTTCAGGTAGCTCGACCATTGCCGCTGGTTACTCACAAAGTGGTGGTGTGACCTTCCAGCTGGATTTGACCCAAAACAACTTTATGGGTACAGGTAACCGAGTCAAAGCCGCGTTGTCTCGCTCAGAGACCCGCGACTCGTATAGTTTGGGCTATACTGATCCGTACTTTACCGAAAACGGTGTCTCTCAAGGTTTGAGCGCGTATTATCGTGAGACCAAGTACGATGACAGAAACGTCAGTAACTATGTGACTGACTCCTATGGTGCCACGCTCAACTACAGCTACCCTGTCGATGAAACCAAACGCGTCAGTGCAGGTCTTAATGTGGATAATACCTCAGTACGGGGTGGCCGCTTCTTAGGGGTTTCAAACGTCCAGCAGTTAATCGATGATGGTGGATCTTTTGAGCAGTTCACCTTTATTGATGAAGAAGGTAAAGAGCAGCTTTCAGGTCGTACTGGCTTTAAAAACGACTATCAGACCTATAATCTACTATTCGGCTGGGACTATAGCACCCTAGATCGTCCTGTATTCCCAACCAAAGGTATGAGCCATACCGTCGATGCGACCATCGGCCTTGGTGATGCCAGCTATCAAAAACTTGTGTACCGCGGCAATATTTATTATCCAATTTATAAGGATTGGATAGCACGTGGTTATACCAAGCTTGGCTATGGTAATGATTTACCGTTTTATGAAAACTTCTACGCTGGTGGTTATGGCTCTGTTCGTGGTTATGAAGCCTCAACACTTGGACCAAAGTCACAGACGTATTATGATGCCATCAATGATGAGGTTCGTTATAAAGACGAAGAAATCGGTGGTAACGCGCTGGCCAGCTTTGGGGCTGAGCTGGTATTGCCCATGCCATTTAAAGGTGACTGGGCTGACCAAGTACGTCCTGTATTATTTGCAGAGGGCGGGCAAGTCTTTGATACCACCGATAAAGAAGACCGTACTTTCGTAAACCCTGATACGGGTGCTGATACTGGCGTGCCATTATTGACTCAAGACAATGACTTGCGCTTTAGTGCTGGTGCTGGTATCACTTGGTATACGCCAATTGGCCCTATCTCCTTGAGTTATGCGATGCCTATCGGTGACAAAGAAGGTGATGAGACCGAAAAAGTACAGTTCCAGATTGGTAATACGTTCTAACGTAGCGGCCATCTGAAGCGCTTTGGCTTTTTGATCTTATTTATACGGCACAATAACTTGTGTGGTATAAATAGATGGTACTAGATAAATTGGTCATCAAGCTGATATAGCAGCTTGATGACTGTCTTATTTATAATACGACTTTTATTCTTACTTCATACTAATAATAACTATGATAACGATTGAGCAACTTATCACCCAAATTGAGCAGCGCCAGCCTGTTATAAATAAAGCAGAGCTGAGCGCCGAGCAGTTATGCCAACAGCTTGGCGGTATCGGTAGTCTGACGACAGCCAATGACACGCAGCTGAGTTTTTTGGCCGATCCTCGTTACCTCTCCAGTTTGGCAGACAGTCAGGCAGGGGCTGTGTTAGTCACAGCAGACCATCGCCAGCAAGTACCCGCATCAACCTTGGCGTTGGTGGTCGCAAATCCATACTTGGCTTACGCCAGCGCCAGTCAGTTATTTGCTTATCAGTCAGCCTCGAGTCGTATTCATCCGAGTGCGGTGATTGCCGATAGTGCCATCATCGGCGAGCAGGTGAGCATAGGGGCGTTTTGTGTGATAGGCGAGCAGGTGCAGCTGGGGGCGCGAACAGCGCTGGCCGCCCATGTGACGATTGAGGCAGGTACGAGGGTAGGCAGCGATTGTGTTATCAAATCACAGGTGGTCATCGGTCATGACTGTACCATCGGCGACCATGTCAGAGTACATGCTGGTACAAGTATTGGCTCGGAAGGTTTTGGCTTTGCCCCGACCAACGACCCAAGCACGACCGGGTGGGAGCGTATTGCACAGTTAGGCCGAGTCATCATCGGTGATCATGTCCGTATTGGCAGTCAGACTTGTATCGACCGCGGTGCTATCGATGATACCGTCATCGGTAATCATGTGATTATCGATAATCTGGTGCAAGTGGCGCACAACGTGCATATCGGTGATGGGACGGCCATCGCCGCGCACACCGGTATCGCTGGGAGTACGCATATCGGTAAACGCTGTATCATTGGTGGCGCGGTCGGTATCACTGGCCACATCGAGATTGCTGATGATGTTACGTTATCGGGTATGACGATGGTGACCAAATCCATCAAACAAGCAGGCTCTTACTCTTCAGGTACCGCGGCCATGCCAACTGCCAATTGGCGACGCGCTGCAGTTAGGTTTCGCCAGCTTGGTCGCGATGAGCGCTGATTTGACTGACCACAGGATATCATTCTCTTTTACAACCTTTAGTAGTTAACCATATAATATCCAATATTTTAACCCTTAACCTTTTAATCCTTTTATACTTAGCAATGAGCAAGGACGCGGCATATGAGCAGCAACGACATAGATATTTTAAATGATACCGATATGAAAAGCTTGGCTGAGCAAGGCCTGACTTTACCTCTGACTTATCATACGCTAAAGCACTACTTACCGCATCGCTATCCTTTTATGTTGGTCGATAAAGTGATCGACTGTATCCCTGGTGAATGCATCACTGGGGTCAAAAACGTCACCATTAATGAAGAGTTTTTTAATGGGCATTTCCCCAATGAGCCTATCATGCCAGGCGTGCTGATGGTCGAGTGTATGGCACAAGTGTCAGGGGTGCTTGGGTTTATCAGTGCAGGATTGACTGCCGAAGACGGCTATCTGTATTTGTTTGCTGGGGTGGACAAGGTTCGTTTTAAGCGCCGCGTTATCCCTGGTGATCAGCTGATTATTCGGGCAAAAACTGTGATGCAAAAACGCGGTATTTATAAGTTTGACTGTACCGTCCATGTCGAAGACGAGCTGGCGGCAAGTGCACAGGTGATGATTGCTCGTCAAGAGCAATAAAATTGGCTGATAACTTTTAGGCTCATCAGTATCTAAAGAGTTATGTCAAAACAGACAAGAAGAATTATAATGAGCATCGATATTTTGTCGCAAGACTGACTTTGGTTTGTTTGATAAGTTATGACTGACGGTCAGTGTTTTACCATTTATTCGCACCAGAAGATACAAAGGCCCACATTATGAGTCAGATCCATCCAACAGCACTCATCTCACCCTCCGCTCAGATAGATGAGACTGCAACCATTGGCCCGTACTGTATCGTCGGGGATGATGTCAGCATCGGCGCGCATACGGTGTTGCATCGTCATGTGGTCGTGACCAAGCTGACTCGTATCGGCGCGCACAATCAGTTTTATCAGTTTGCCAGTATTGGTGAAGATCCGCAGGATTTGAAGTATGCAGGCGAGCGCACTTGGCTTGAGATTGGCGATTATAATACCATTCGTGAGGCCTGCAGCTTGCACCGCGGTACCGCCCAAGACAGCGAGTTGACCAAGATTGGTAGTCATAATTTGTTGATGGTCAACACCCACGTGGCTCACGACTGCGTGATAGGCGATCACAATGTGTTGGCTAATAATGTGGGGGTAGCGGGTCATGTCACTATCGGCAACCATACCATCATCGGTGGCAACTCTGGTATTCATCAGTTTTGTACGGTAGATGACTATAGTCTGATCGGTGGGGCAAGTCTGATTTTGAAAGATGTGGCAGCCTTTACCATGGTATCTGGCAATCCTGCCAAAACCCATGGCCTCAATGTCGAAGGTATGCGCCGCAAAAACTGGTCAAAAGAGACAATTGATGTTTTGCGTCAAGCGTATCGTACGATTTTTAGATCTGGTCTGACCACTGTACAAGCGCTTGAAGTGTTGCATAACGAGCTACTACCGAGAGAGCCAAAGATTCAGCTGCTTATTGACTCATTACAAAACAGCCGACGCGGTGTCGTGCGCTAATAGTTAGTAGACAATTGATTAGGCTTAATCACAGTCCATGATAAAAAGAATTGTTAATAGTCCAAACTCTTGTTAGTTATAGGTAAAATGATAGCAAGCCATAACCAATTGTTATGGCTTTTTATATTTATGGGCACTTGACTTTTTTGACGGCTTAGCAGAAACTGAGCGTTTACGGTATTGTAAACAATTTTTTCTTAATGTTACTGGACGCTTCATATCGGGGCGTTTAATAATTCGCTTAAGCATTATGATGGGCGGCTTATGATAATCAAGGAAGGTTATCAGTGGTATTAATTGAAGCAAGAGGACGGAAAAGATGGCTATGAATAAACAAGAACATGCACAATGGAGCTCAAGCTTTGGCTTCGTGCTAGCAGCGGTAGGATCGGCAGTTGGGTTGGGAAATATATGGAAATTTCCATATATGGTCGGTGAAAGTGGGGGTTCCGCTTTCGTTATCGCTTATTTATTCTGTATCGCGTTAGTAGGTTTTCCGATTCTAGTCGCTGAGTGGTTGATCGGTCGCCGCGGGCAAAAAAACCCAGTCAATACCTTTGCTGATGTGGCCGCCAGCGAAGGCAAGTCACGCAGCTGGGGCATTGTGGGTGCGTCAGGTATTTTGGGTGGTTTTTTAATTTTATCGTTTTATAGTGTCATCGGTGGCTGGGCGCTAAACTACATCACCAAAATCGCCTCAGGTGAGTTTGCTGGCCAGGATGGCGACGCAGTTGGTGCGACATTTGATGCTATGCTGGCATCAGCCGGCACATTGACCATTTGGCATACTGTGTTTATGGTGTTGACGGCTATCATCGTCGGTATGGGGGTGACAGGTGGTATCGAAAAAACCGCCAAGGTGTTAATGCCATTATTGGGTCTTATCTTGTTTGTCATCGTCGGTTATAACGTCATGAATGGCGGATTTGGTGAAGCGGTTGCTTACCTATTTGCTCCAGACCTTAGCAAGCTGACTGCAGACGTGATGCTTGCTGCGCTTGGTCATGCGTTCTTTACCCTATCTATCGGTATGGGCATTATGATTGCGTATGGCTCTTATTTGGGCCGTGAAGTTAACTTACTCAAGACCGCCCGTACAGTGGTAATATTGGACACCGTGATTGCCTTGGCCGCTGGTCTGGCAATCTTCCCGATTATCTTTAGCAATGGCTTAGATCCTGCCTCAGGTCCTGGTCTTATCTTTGTCAGCTTGCCAATTGCCTTTGGTAGCATGGGCGCAGGTACGATCATCGGTACTTTGTTTTTCTTATTGATTACCTTTGCCGCTATCACTTCATCGATTTCGCTACTTGAGCCGACGGTGGAGTTTTTAGAAGAGCGCACCTCGATGAGCCGTACAGTATCGACCATCGTGGCGAGTATTGTGATTTGGCTACTCGGTATCGCAGCCTTGTTGTCGTTTAACCTATGGGCTGATTTTACGATCATGGGCAACGGTGTCTTTGATGCTTTAGACAAGCTCACCAGTAAGTTTATCCTACCACTTACGGGTCTGGCGGCGATTATCTTCCTTGGCTGGCAGATGGATCAGCGCAGTATTCAGCAAGAACTGGGTCTGTCTAACGGTACGTGGACGCTATGGCAGATTATCTCCAAGTTTGTAGCACCAATCGCAGTGGTTATCGTATTTGTGACCACATTGATGGATTAAAACGTTTGGCCATTAGCCTTTTTGAATGGCGCATACATCTATCAAGCAGCAAAAAGGGCTTAAGAATCTTCTTAAGCCCTTTTTTGGTCTGAATGATAGATAAAGATACAGAGAGATAGATGAACGTTTAAAGCGTTAGCGTAGGTTTAGCTCAGGCACCGTTTGACCACGCTTGGCATAAAACTCACTGACAAAGGCATCAAAGGTGTCTTGTTCAATAGCGTCTCTGATGCCTTGCATCAAGCGCTGATAATAACGCAGGTTATGAATGGTAGCCAGCTGCGCGCCTAGCATCTCTTTACATTTATTGAGGTGGTATAAATAGGCACGGCTAAAGTTTTGGCAAGTATAGCAATCACACTCAGGGTCTAGTGGGCCTTCATCGTTACGATATTGGCTATTGCGGATACGCACCACGCCTGCATTGTCAGTATCGCCTGTGACGAAGTAATGGCCATTACGGGCGTTACGAGTGGGCATGACACAGTCAAACATATCGACCCCGCGGCGTACCGCCTCAACGATGTCCTCAGGCTTGCCAACGCCCATCAGATAGCGCGGCTTGTCTGCTGGCATCGCATCTGGGATGTAGTCTAGTACATCCATCATCTCATCTTTTGGCTCGCCGACCGATAGGCCGCCGATGGCATAACCATCAAAACCAATCTCAAGCAGGCCCTCGAGCGATTGCTGGCGTAGATCTGGGTACATACTGCCTTGAATAATACCAAACAGCGCATTGGTGCTGCCCAGTCTATTGTGCTCATCGACGCAGCGCTGGCCCCAACGTAATGACAGCTCTAAAGACTTTTTGGCCTCGTCGTGAGTGGCAGGATAAGGGGTACACTCATCAAACTGCATGACGATGTCTGAGTTTAAGCTGTACTGAATTTGCATCGATTTTTCTGGTGACAAAAATACCTTGGCACCGTCGATAGGCGACTTAAAATTGACGCCTTCTTCGGTGATTTTGCGCATTGCACCGAGACTAAAGACCTGAAAGCCGCCTGAGTCGGTCAAGATAGGCTTATCCCAATGCATAAACTTGTGTAGGCCGCCAAACTTGTCGATGACCTCAGTACCAGGACGTAGCCATAAGTGAAACGTATTGCCAAGGATGATATCAGCACCGATGGCTTCGATATCGCGCGGCAGCATACCTTTGACCGTGCCATACGTACCGACAGGCATAAAGGCAGGCGTTTGTACGTCGCCATGATTGAGATGGACAGTGCCACGGCGCGCACGCGTCTCGCCGCTGGCCGTTTTGTGTAAGACAAATTGCATATGATAACCGCTATGTAAGCTATGGAAATGGCGCTAATTATAGCATTGTTAAGGGTTTATTGGGACAGGGATGCCAATCTCAATTTTGTTGCTATTTATATTATGCGCGATTATGTGCGGCTCATAGCGCGTTTTGAGGAGTGAACCTAAAATCGATATAAAAAAAGACAGCCATCTGCTGTCTTTTTTGTACTTCATAGTTGAGTTGTAAAATTAGACGTTTTGCTCGCGGATAATGTTTAGCATACGGCGTAAGGGTTCGGCTGCGCCCCATAATAGCTGATCACCCACAGTAAATGCACCGAGATATTCAGGTCCCATGTTTAGCTTACGTAGGCGTCCTAGCGCTACAGTTAAGGTACCTGTTACGGCAACAGGTGTTAAGCGGTTCATCGTAGCTTCTTTGTCGTCTTCGACCAAGTCCAACCACTCATTGCCGCTATTTTTTAGCGCCGCTTCGATTTCCTCTAGCGGGATGTCTTTTTTGAGCTTGATGGTCAGGCCTTGAGCGTGGCAGCGCATGGCACCGATACGCACACACATACCATCGATAGGGATGGTATTGGCCGCTGAGTTGCCAAGGATTTTGTTGGTTTCGACGCCGCCTTTCCACTCTTCGCGTGATTGCTTGTTTTCTAATTGCGCATCGATATAAGGGATCAAGCTGCCTGCGAGCGGTACGCCAAAATACTGCTTAGGAAAGTCATCTGCGCGCTGGGTCTGCGCAATTTTTTTGTCGATATCCAAGATAGCACTTGCAGGATCAGCCAGCTCATCCTTGACCGCATCACGTAGTACGCCCATGCCTTCGATGAGCTCGCGCATGTTGTTTGCGCCAGAGCCACTCGCCGCCTGATAAGTCATGGCGCTGACCCATTCTACCCAGCCTTTATTAAACAGCTCACCGATCGCCATCAGCATCAATGATACCGTACAGTTACCACCAATAAAGTCTTTTTTGCCACTGGCGAGCGCGCTATCGATGACATTGCGATTGACTGGATCAAGGATAATGATGCTGTCATCTGCCATACGCAAGGTGCTGGCTGCATCGATCCAGTAGCCATTCCAGCCGCTATCGCGTAGGGGCTGATGCACCTTTGAGGTGTAGTCGCCGCCCTGACAGGTAATAATCACATCACAAGCTGCGAGTGCGTCGATATCATGAGCGTCCTTTAATTGGCTGGTCTGTACGCCATCGAAGCTTGGCGCATCGCCACCTGCGTTACTGGTCGAAAAAAACACGGGCGTAATACCATCAAAGTCTTTTTCTTGCTGCATGCGCTGTATCAACACTGAGCCAACCATACCGCGCCAGCCCACCAAGCCTACTGTTAAATTACTCATGAAATCTAATCCTATTTACAATTATTTGTTGCATCGCCAACCAATAACAATGCCGTGAATGCTCCCAAAAAGCAAGACGTTTTGGCGATTTTTAGCGGTTTTTTATACACTATTTGCTATGTTGATTATAACGTGATGTTATTAGTATGCAGATGCTGGTCATTGCGGTTTTATGGTACAAAAGCCTTATCAACAAAAGCTTGTCAACGAATCACCAACACCATACTGCCAGATACTTGACATTGTAATGTTTTATAGTTGTTGTCATATAATTCGGCTGTAGCAGTAGGCGTCACTGGATTGAAGTGCTAAAGTAAGCGCTAGCATCAGTATCGTGAGCCGTACGCCTAAAGATGCCTGAACACCCAACATATCTTATGCAGCGGCAAACCAGAATTTCAACCAACGGTTAATACATACTATGGATTTTTCACTATTATATTATTCTGTCCAGTGGCTAGCAGGGCTTGTCGCGTTTGTGACGATTTGGGGCTGGCTGCCGCTGGATAATTGGTGGGTGCGCGGTGTCGAGTTTCCTCGTATTCAGATCATGGTGCTGGGGGTGATCGCTTGGGTTGGTATGCTGGTATTTTGGCCAGACTGGCAGCTAGGGCAGTGGTTATTGTTTGTGGTTTTGAGCCTCACATTGGCGTTTCAGCTAAGAATGGTGTTGCCCTATACCAAACTATGGAAAAAAGAAGTACAACAAGCAAAATCCAAACCTGCAGGGCAAGCGCATCAACTAAAACTCATGGTGTCAAATGTCCTAACGCCCAATGATCATACCCAAAAGCTGGTCGAGCTGGTCAAGCAAAAGCAGCCCGATATTTTAATCACCTTAGAGAGTGATAAAAAGTGGGAAAAAGCACTGGAGCAAATTGAGCCAGACTATCCTTATACCGTCAAGGTGCCATTAGACAATTTATATGGCATGCACCTATACTCGAAACTTAAACTGATCGATCCTGAGGTCAAGTATTTGATGATAGATGACATACCGTCGATTCACTCACAGCTGCGCCTGCAAAATGGTCAAGTGATTTGGCTATATTGCTTACACCCCATGCCGCCCAGTCCTACTGAAGCCGACAAATCGACCACTCGCGATGCCGAGCTGCTAATGGTCGGCAAACACATCAAAGAGCACGATCAAACCGCTATATTGGCAGGCGATCTTAATGACGTGGCCTGGTCGAAGACGACGCGCCGCTTTCAGCGCATTTCGGGCTTGCTAGACCCGCGTATCGGCCGCCACTTTATCAATACCTTTCATGTCAATTATCCATTTTTGCGCTGGGCGCTTGATCATATTTTTCACAGTGCTTGCTTCACAGTCGTTGATATTCAGCGTTTGCCGTCTATAGGCTCTGATCACTTTCCAGTCATGACGACGCTGCAGTATGAGCCAGAGGAAGCCGAGCAACAACAAAAAAACGCCCCAACGGCCGAAGTAGACGATATCAAAGAGACAGATAACAAAATAGAAGAGGGCAAAGAAGAAGGCGAAAAAGTCTCTAAAGAGCATGCTAAAAAGCAGCAGTTATTGGGATAGAATAGGGTAGTAGGCTAGATTGGTTCTAGATAAGTCACGAGCCGCCAAACAAGGCGAGTGTGGCAGTAAGCGGGTGTACAAATGTAAGCATATGCTTACGCGAAATAAGGTCTTTAGCCTCTAGGCGCATCAAAGTGATTGCCCTACAATACAACCATCAACACAAGGAGAGGCAAGGATGCAGTGTTGAGGCAGTATCGATAAAAGCACAGGTCAGCCCGCTGTCTTATAGATGACTGTTTATGACTTAGGATAAGTCGACATGGAAGAAATAATAATAACAACAACATGAAGCGCCGTAAGCCCTGAACCAATCGCCCTAGGTTCGGGGCTTTTCTTTGTCTGCCTATCTTATCTTTATTTGCTAATCTTAACCGCTCCACCACCGAGGCGTTATACTCCTTAAATTCCATGCTACAAGCGCCGAGCTAAAAGAAACCAGACTGCTGACAAAGCCAAACTGCATAAAAACAGACGACCATAAAAAAACCCTCATCAAAGTGATGAGGGTTTTGGCAAATGCCATAATTGAATTAAAAATAATTCAAATTTTTACAACTAAAATGTGGCTCTCCAACCTGGGCTCGAACCAGGGACACACGGATTAACAGTCCGTTGCTCTACCAACTGAGCTATTGGAGAATAGGCTGTACGTACATGATACGTGACAACAAGACTTAGAAAGTCTCTAATGAGTTCTTGCTAAGTGGGGCGTATTCTAGCAAAGATAAAAAATACGTCAAGCCTTTTTTTGCATAAATTGCAAAGATTGTCATTTTAATGAGAAAAGAGAGCTATTTTATCAAAAGCCGTCATAAAAAAGACGCCCACATAACAAATATGGGGCATCTTTTTTATAGTTTTTAACAATCAAGCTATTTAGCTTAAAAGCCTTTTTGCTTATTCAGCAACGTCCAAGTCAGCCACGGCTTTTTCGATACGTGATAGTGCATCTTTTAGCGTCGCTTCGTCAGTGGCATAAGAGATGCGCATATAGCCGCCAAGACCAAAGGCATCACCAGGGACGACCGCTACGCCGACTTTATCCAGCAGCCATGCGGAAAACTCTGTACATGAAGACAGGCCAGCGGCTTTGATCAATGGCTTGATTTGAGGATAGACGTAAAATGCGCCATCAGGACGCAGGCACGTGATGCCTTTAATGGCATTTAGACCATCAACGACCAAATCACAACGCTTCTCAAAGGCTTCTACCATCGGTGCCAGTACGCTTTGGTCACCACTGATGGCGGCTTCGGCGGCCACTTGGCTGATAGAGGTTGGGCATGAAGTGGACTGCGACTGTACTTTTTTCATCGCGCCGATGAGTTTGGCAGGGCCACCAGCGTAGCCGATGCGCCAACCTGTCATGGCATAGGCTTTTGATACGCCGTTTAGGATGATGGCGCGCTCTTTTAGCTCAGGTGCGGCGTTTAAGATATTGTAGAATTTATCACCCGTCCAGCGAATGTGCTCATACATATCATCTGAGGCCACATAGACTTGTGGGTGCTTTTTCAATACTTCCGCAATGGCTTTTAGCTCATCCAACGTATAGATCATACCTGTTGGGTTCGATGGGCTGTTTAGCACTAGCAGTTTGGTTTTGTCCGTGATGGCGGCTTCTAACTGCTCGGCGGTGATTTTGAAGTCTTGTGCTGCTGGGCATTCGACGATGACGGGTTTACCGCCTGCGATGATGACCATGTCAGGATAGCTGACCCAGTAAGGCGCTGGGATGATGACTTCGTCGCCTGGATTGATAAAGGCTTGGGCAAGGTTAAAGAAAGACTGCTTACCACCGACCGATACTAGGATTTCATTTGGCTCATAGCTGATGTCGTTATCACGTTTGAACTTATCAATGATGGCTTCTTTGAGCTCTGGTGTACCATCGACAGCGGTGTACTTGGTAAAACCGTTATTGATTGCATCAATGGCTGCTTTTTTGATGTGCTCTGGCGTATCAAAGTCAGGTTCGCCAGCACCTAGGCCGATGATGTCTTTACCAGAGGCTTTTAGCTCTTTGGCTTTATTGGTAATCGCTAGTGTTGGTGATGGTTTGATGCTATTGACGCGGTCAGACAGTTGCAACTCGCTCATGAGGGATCCTTTTTATAGTGAAGGGTGGTTGGGGGTAGCTGATGTTAATTATATAACGTTTTGATCGTCATCAGGGCATGATGTCGGTATATAGTTAGCCCTAAATAAAACGGGCAATGACTATATAGGCCACGTGCTACTGATAGGTGGTTTGCGCGGCCTTTGTCGGTGTAGTGCCTATTGTAAAGTAGCTCAACTGTAAAGAGGCTCAACTATAGACTGAATATTGTAGCACGCTGATATTTCGCTGTCGCATGGGGCTGGTAACAAAAATTATGGTGATGCTGCATAAAGTTCATCCCAGCCACACTGTGTCGTTTTCTATTTATATTGAATTATCTATATTTACCGATGGGCTATTATTTATATTTTATTTACACAATGTAGACCATCTGATGACACAGGGGCGTTTGTGATATATAGCGAGCTGCTGTATAAATGATAAGCAAGCTAAAAACATAAATACGTGTACAACCCTTTAAGGAACATTATGCCGCAGTTCAACACCAGCTCCACCGCCAAAAAAGCCCCTTTAAACCACGAATTGTATATGTCGGTGCTGATGACGCCTGATATGGCAAATTTTATCGGCAATGTCCATGGTGGCGATTTGCTTAAGATGCTCGATCAGGTCGCTTATGCCTGTGCCAGCCGTTATAGCGGCAACTATGTGGTGACGCTATCGGTCGATCAAGTGATGTTTCGGGAGCCTATCTATGTCGGAGAGCTGGTGACATTTGCTGCTAGTGTCAATTATGTGGGTACGACTTCAATGGAGGTGGGGATTCGCGTTGAGGCCGAAGATGTGCGTGCGCGTACGGTACGCCATACCAATAGCTGCTACTTTACCATGGTCGCAATCGATGACAATGGTAAGCCAACGCCAGCGCCGCCTCTTGAGATCAAAAATGAGATGCAGCAATGCCGTGCCGATGCGGCCTTGGCGCGCAAAAAGCTGCGTATGGAAAGCTCACACCGCCCCAGCTGCGATATCGATAAGATGACTGGCGAGCGAGGCGGTGAGCCGCGTAGCTAGAGCACGCCCGGCAATCTGCACGGCAGGCGACTGTTTTCTTTTTATTTCCCTATTTTTATCTCACTATCTTTGTATCACTGACCTATATAACCTGTTTATATGAGTCAGCGATAACGAGGCTAACATGACCATCAAGCCAAAAGACACCACATCGAATGACGCGTTAGCACCGAGAGGCCGTACTCGCGGCACAGGCACTGTCAAAAACCAGTCTGACGACCAGACACATCGCCATGCTAAGCCGGCAGATAAAAAACCTGCGGGTTCATTGATTACGGTCTTGATCGCTGTTGGGGCAAATCTGATTATCGCCATTGCAAAGACGGTCGCGGCCTTTATGACTGGCTCTGCCTCTATGATTGCTGAGTCTGCGCACTCTTGGGCGGATGCTGGCAATGGGGCGCTGCTGATAGTCGCAGAAAAAAAGTCCGTCAAACCTGCCGATAGAAGCCATCCGCTCGGCTATGGTAAAGAGTCCTATGTCTGGTCGATGATTGCGGCTTTTGGCGTGTTTATGGCAGGCTCTATCGTCTCTATCTACACCGGTATCACCGAATGGAATGCCGCTGAGAGCGAGACCAACTATACCATCGGCTTTGTTATCTTGGCCATCGCCTTTGTCCTCGAGGGTTTTTCGTTGGTGCAGGCTTATCTGCAAAGTAAAAAACACGGCAAAGCCATCAATGTCAGTGCAATTGGTTATGTGGTCGACACCTCCAATCCAACACTGCGCGGGGTGTTTTTCGAGGACTTGGCAGCGGTTATCGGTTTGGTAATCGCAGCGGCAGCGATGGGGATGCATGCTTATACAGGCCAGCCGTTTTGGGATGCGCTTGGCTCCATCATCGTGGGCGTGTTATTGGGCGCTGTGGCGATATTTTTGATCAGTCGCAATCGCGACTTTTTGGTTGGCTATAAAGTGTCTGATAGCATGCATGATTATGCGCTCAGTGAACTGCTCAACCACCCTGATATCGATAGCGTGTCGTACCTGCATTTAGAATGGGTCGGTCCCAAAAAGATATTTATGGTCGCTGCAGTCAATATCGCAGGCAACCAAAAAGAAGAAAAAATCGCGCAAAAATTTGAAGATATCGAAAACCAGTTTCGAGACAATCCCCTGTTTCAAGAAGCAATTCTCACGTTATCTGTACCAAATGCAGCCGTGTTGACACCCCCTAGTGATGCAGGTAAAGCGCATCTTTCCTAGCATGTTTTATAACATCAGCCAGCATCTCAACCAGCGCATAAATGACAAAGCGTGGTTAGGTTGACCTTAGTAATAAACATCGCATATTTATATTTATCACCACAAAAGTCGTACCCACAAAAAAGCCACCTTTATTGGTGGCTTTTCTATGATTATTTTTCATTAATTATGATTATAAATTGATTTGACCGCTATGGATCAAGCCCATATTACTTCTTTGGAGCGTTGGCACCGATAAACCATGCGTCTTTGTCGACGATACGGCTCACCTCTGTTAATAAATCTGCCGTGTCTTCATCGCCTGCATCACCCGCGGTATCGATTGCTTCGCGCAGTGAGGCAGCGATGGTTTTGTAGCGTTTGGTCAGCTCGCGCACATGTTCATCGACCTCCGTGATATCGGTGGGATACGTCTCTAAAATCGAGTCCTCAACCACCCGTTTTGAGATACCGTTGGCTTTACCACCCAATATTACGATGCGCTCAGCTACCGTATCATAAGCTTCTGTTAGGCGCTCATAGGTCTCATCTAATAACTGATGCACACCGATAAAACCTGTGCCCTGAAGATTCCAGTGGCACTGCTTACTGTCCATGCTTAGATCGATCAGGTTGGCCAAATTGGCGTTTAGCAAATCCACCATTTTTTTGGCAGTGTCATCATTGATACCACTTGCATAACGTTCTCTCATATTTTACTCCATTATTATCATTGTAAATAAAAAATCATTGGTTTAAGACGGTCTTAAATAGAATACTGAACTTGTTGTTATTGATGTATCCGTGGTCTTGCTGAATGAATCGTTATAAATGATAGCAGTTTGTCACGCGGTTGGAACCGTTAAGCATAGGCTTTATGAAGGGGTCATGTAATGGGTTTGTTAATCATGAAAACCTTTGTAACGTTTGCAGGCGTTCTGTGAATTTTTATATTTAACCACATTTAATCAGGGTGGCTGACACCGCGAAAATAGCAGAAAAATATATCGCCACCGCATCATAATTTGACTAGGGCGTGTCTTTAATTCACTCGATAGTTATCTAAATGGGCTAAAAATGGTCAAATTTTGCCAAACATCGTCAAATAGCTGGTCAATATCCCGATATTAACGGCGCTATTTTCCTTGTTTGACCGCAATTTATCTCATTTTTATCACCATTTTTGAAATAAAGACACGCCCTAAAAAAGAGCCTTTTGGACGCAAAAAGCTCTAACGGGCAGCGATTGGTTCACCTTTAAAAACGGTGGATGGGGCCCCATATTGTTATAAACCTTGAGAAGAAGAAAACCAATATGCGAATGCCCGAACCGCGCTCGTCGCGTCAGTTAAATCAATTGGCCACTCAGCTACAAGGCGAAGCTGAAATCAGTGGTGTCAATGCGTCAGGAACGCAGATATCAAGCCGCGCCTTTGAGATGGTGACCGACTTTGAGCCTGCAGGCGATCAGCCGCAAGCGATTGAGAAATTGGTCAATGGTGTCAATAAAGGAATGGATGAGCAGTTACTTCTTGGCGTAACGGGCTCTGGTAAGACTTATACCATGGCCAAGGTCATCTCCGAAACTCAGCGCCCGACCATTATCATGGCGCACAACAAAACCCTTGCCGCCCAGCTATATGGTGAGTTTAAGTCGTTTTTCCCCAATAACGCTGTTGAGTATTTTGTCAGTTATTATGACTATTATCAGCCCGAGGCGTATGTGGCGGCCAGTGATACCTTTATCGAAAAAGACAGCGCCATCAACGATCATATCGACCAGATGCGTCTATCTGCGACGCGCGCCCTGCTTGAGCGCCGCGATGCCATCATTGTCGCATCCGTCTCTTGTATCTACGGTCTGGGTGATCCTGAGAGTTATCTTAAAATGCTCTTGCACGTCGTCGTCGGTGACAAGATCGATCGTACCGCGACCATCAAACGTCTGGTCGAGATGCAATATACCCGCAACGAGCTGGATTTTGGCCGTGGTACTTATCGTTTGCGCGGTGAGCTTTTGGATATCTACCCTGCAGAGTCTGAGCAGCTCGCGGTACGTATTCATCTGTTTGATGATGAAGTAGAAAAAATCACATGGTTTGATCCCTTGACAGGCAAAACTGTGCGCAGCGTGCCGCGTATTACTATTTATCCAAAGTCGCATTATGTGACACCGCGTAATCGCCTTGAGGCCGCCAGCGAGACCATTCGTGCTGAGCTTGAGCCGCGTCTTGAGTATTTTCGTGACAACAATAAGCTGGTCGAAGCGCAGCGCCTCAAAGAGCGTACCCAGTATGATCTAGAAATGATTCAGCAGCTTGGTTACTGTAATGGTATCGAAAACTACTCACAGCATCTCTCTGGTCGACCATGGGGAGAGGCGCCGCCGACGTTGTTTGATTATGTGCCAGAGGATGCGCTGCTGTTTATCGATGAGTCGCATGTGACGGTCTCGCAGATTGGAGCGATGTATAAAGGCGATAGATCACGCAAAGAAAACTTGGTGAACTATGGTTTTCGCCTGCCAAGCGCGATGAATAACCGGCCGATGAAGTTTGAAGAGTGGGAGCGTATCAAGCCCAAGACCATTTATGTCAGCGCCACGCCAGCACAATATGAGCTTGAGCGTAGTGAGCAGGTCGTCGAGCAAGTGGTACGTCCGACGGGGTTGATTGACCCTGAGATTGAGATACGCCCTGTATTGACCCAAGTCGATGATGTGCTCTCAGAGATTACCAAACGCCGTGAGCTTGATGAGCGTGTGCTGATTACCACCTTGACCAAACGCATGGCGGAGGATTTGACCAGCTATCTTCAGGAGTATGATGTCAAGGTCGCCTATCTGCACTCAGACATCGATACGGTGGAGCGCATGCAGATTATCCATGAGCTGCGTACGGGTGTGCACGATGTGCTGGTCGGTATTAACCTCTTGCGTGAAGGACTGGATATGCCTGAGGTGTCATTGGTGGCGATATTTGATGCCGACAAAGAAGGGTTTTTGCGCTCTGAGAGATCTTTAATTCAGACCATCGGCCGCGCCGCGCGCCACTTAAATGGTAAAGCGATTCTTTATGCCGATCGTATGACGCCGAGTATGGAAAAGGCGATTGAGGAGACCGATCGCCGCCGCGAAAAGCAGATTGCCTTTAACATCGAGCATAATATCACGCCAAAAGGTGCGCGCCGTAGTATCACCGATAAGATTGATACCGGTGAAAGTGTGGATGCCAATGACAATCAAGTGATCCCAGTCAAGAGTAATCTGCCTGATGTTGATATCAGTATCTTGCGCAGCCCTGATTTGCTCGCCAAAGAAATCAAACGTTTAGAGAAGCAGATGCAGCAGCTGTCTCGCGATCTCAAGTTTGAGGAAGCTGCAAAAACACGTGACAAAGTCTTAGAGCTAAAAGCGCATTTGCTCTAATAAATTATTTGTATTGTCATTAACATCCCTTAGTATTTAAGTTTTAAAAGGTGAGTTGCATATTTGTAGCTCACCTTTTTTATGATCTGCTAAATACTTGAAATCATATGGCTTTTTGCCGAATACAATTAATAACTTATATTTTGGTTTTGGAAAACTTGTAATCATACCAAATGCCACTTAATATGAGATCAATGATTAAATTTGATCTTATTCTTACTCATACTCTCCACTGACAGTTAGGTGTATCGTCCATCATGCAAAATAATAAAATGATAGAGTTAAATGCGAACGAAAACTCGCTGGGCATGTCGGATTCTGCCAAAAAAGCCGTTACAGAGTCTTTAAGTGAAGGTTTTCGTTATCCAGATAATGCACGTGCTGCACTCATTAGCAAAGTTGCCAGCATTCACGGCGTGGCAGAAAACCAAATCTCATTAGGCAATGGCTCGACTGAAAATATGCGAGCTACCATTCAGATGCTGCAACATAAAGCATTTACGGAGGGCCGAGAGTTTCAGATGGTAATCCCTGTACCAACGTTTGATTGTGCAGAGATGTATGCAAACTCTATCGGGGCGTCTGTAGTCAAGATACCATTAACTGCCGAAAACTATGATTTAGATCTTCAAAGACTAAAAAAAGCGGCCGACGAGTTTAACGGTATTAGCTTGTTATATGTTTGTAATCCTAATAATCCAACCGGAACCATTACATCAACGAAACAGCTTAAAACATGGATAGGTAACGCACCAGACAACCACTACTTTTTATTAGATCAAGCTTACTTAGAATACGTGAATGACCCAAGCTTTGAGAGTGGGGTTGAGTGGGTAAAACAAGGATTATCAGACAACCTTATTGTGATTCATACTTTCTCAAAGTTATGTGCCTTGGCTGGTATGCGAGTGGGCTATGCGATTTCTAACCCGCAAGCTATTGAAGCTGTCGAAGCATTTATGTCTATGGATAACACCAACTTATCAGGTGCGGTCGCCGCCATTGCGACATTAAATGATGCAGAGTTTTTAGAGTTAAGTTTGCGCACGACCAATCAGTCGCGCCAGATGATTGAAACAGTATTGGACGAGCTTGGACTTCGCTACTTACCATCCCAGACCAATTTTATTTTTCATGAAATAAAAGGTGATTTAAAAACCTACATCGCTAGAATGCGAGACAGTGGCATCAAGGTCGGTCGCGATTTTCCACCTGTCACGGGGTTCAACCGCGTAACGTTGGGTACGCCTGATGAGATGGCAGTATTTATCGAAGTGCTAAAGTCGTTTCGCAAAAAAGGCTGGGTGTGATAAGCCTCTAAACAAGCCATCCACTTTTACCAACATCAAACGCAGTTTTACATATCCCGCCTTAAAAAACAGCCGTGCCTCTTATAGGATAAAGAAATCAAGCACGCTCTAGCCACCCGATGAATAAAAACCAGTATTGAGCGCTCGTCATAAAGATAAGTATAACGGCAGGGGCAGGCGTGCGACTATATGGTTGAATCCTATAACACTGATGCCAGTAGTATTGGTAATATCAGTATTTTTAAAATAAGGACACGCACCGGTTAAAACTATTAAAAATAAAGGATGGATGTATGTTTGATATCAAGTCGTTTTTTAAGCGAGAAGTAGAAAAAAAGCTTATTGATGTGGATGATTATATTTTTATGCCTGAGCGCGTCGAGATGATGCTCGAAGGCGGTCAGTTAAATTGCGTGCTAAACAGTGATGGCCGCGTCGATATTTTTTATAGTAAGCAGGGCGTGACAGAGGTCAGCTCAGCGGCGCGCAAGCATCCTTTTACTGCATTTGAGACCGAGTTGCATCACGGTGTTTATGATGATGTGATTCATGATTTGATCAAAGAAGTCGATAAAATCATCGATAGCTCATCCAAGTATTTTCGCCGCAGTAAAATATTGCCAACGACGGCGGCTTTGCCTAGCAGCTCGGCGGCGACTGATAAGTAGTCATCAGTGAACAGTGAATGCAGCAGATGAGTTGTAAGTCGCTATAAGTATAGAATTGCTAGATATGCTCAAAAACCACAAACAGTAAAAGGGTGCGTCAGCTAACGCACCCTTTTGCTGTTTATATCAACGCGGCACTGGTATAAATCTTTTTGCCGTACTATGCCTGCACCGCTCGATGTTGCGTAAAACTCATCCCAGTCTCGCTGTTTCGTTTTTATACTGAAATACTGAACTCACTATCACTCAATAGTTCAGTGGGCTCTAAAGATTTATGCCTCGCTCATCGCCGCTGGGTTTGTTGTCGTCTTTTTGACCGATACGGCCTTGTCCGCCGCGGCTAGGGCAACCACATTGCTGATAGGGCGAGACTGAGCTGCATCAACTAAATGATGGGCGCGTGATTGTGTGGCCAATCCTTTGGCAAACTGGGTGCTACTATCACGGACGGTGAGCGTATCGGTATAGTACCATTCACACTGAAACGCCTGCTCGGTGATGTCTAGTAGCATATAGCCGTGGTCGGTTTGGTTGTTAAACTTTTGGTGCGGATTGACGTCGGGCCCTGTATTTGGCTCAGTAAAGGCAAGTGAGGTGAGGGCAGGGCAAACAAACTCAACCGCCAGCGCGCCTGCACCAGTTGCTGGGTTATAGCTGTCACTATCAAAAGGGTTTTTGGCGACATCGAAGGCAAAAGAGGCGTGATAGTCCCCCGTCAACACGACGGTGTTTTTGATGTCGTTATTGTCAATATAGTCTAATAGACGATCGCGCGCACTGGCATAGCCGTTCCAGATATCGCCTGAACTGCTGGCAAAAGCGCCTTTAAAAGGTGACAAGATTACTTGCTGACCCAATATCTGCCATGTGGCGCCGCGGCGTTTGCTCTTAGACATATTTAGATAGAGCCAGTTTTCTTGCTCAAGCCCCAATAACTGGCGTTCTGGCTCCTGACTGGCGGACGCATCGAGCTTTTCGCGGCCAAAGATGCGCGTGTCGAGCATGTTTAAATCAAACAATTTACCAAACTCAAAACGCCGATAAATACGTAGCTGGCTGTCAAGCGCATTGCTCTTATCGTCCCGAATGGGCATCCACTCATGATACGCACGGACAGCCGCCATTTTGCGCTCTAAATAGTTGCCTTTGCTGTCGTTATGAAAGCGCGCGCCCCCTTTCCATGAGTTATCAGCGATTTCATGGTCGTCCCAAACCGCGATAAAAGGATGCTGGCGATGGCATTCTTGTAGGTCGATATCCGTGCGATAACACGCATAGCGTTGGCGATAGTCGTCTAGGCTGATGATCTCGTTTTTGGGAAACAGCGGACGCTCTTCTATCAGTGACTGATCGCGATAAAACCCTTCCTTGTATTCATAGATATAATCTCCCAAATGCACCACGGCGGAGATATCGGCTTGTTTGGCGATATGGGCATAGCCATTAAAGTACCCAAAGCCATAGTTGGAGCAGGACACCACTGCCAAGCGCACACGCTCTATCTCGCTCGCTGCCATATCAGACGGCGGAATGGTACGGGTACGGCCAGTAGGCGAAATATAGCCCAAGGCTTCAAAAGCATAATAATACGTGGTATCAGGCTGAAGGGAGGTGGGGTCGACTTTGATAGTAAAGTCAGAGGCGGCGGTGGCAATGGCGCGGCCTTGGGCGACGATATTGGTCAGATCAGGGTCTGTGGCGACCTTATAGCCGACAGGGATGCTGGTGGCATCAATACTGCCGTCATTGGTGATACGGGTCCACAGTATCACCCTATCTTGTAGTGGGTCGCCACTTGCGATGCCATGTACAAAGGGCTGGGCACCTTGGTAACCCAAATCATCGACGTCGTCTAGTGCCACCACGGGGCGCTCGTCATCGTCTGATGAGCAGGCGCTCAGCTGCGTCAACAGAGTCCCCGCCACGGTCGCTTGACCGCCCATTTTTATAAAATCACGTCTTTTCATCATTCATCCTTGATCTGATTGTCTCGTCCTAAAATAGATTGATAGTTTTTTTGCTAAGTCAGATACCTTATGTATCTGGCTTTTTTACATTAAGCA
>NZ_MRYB01000050.1:0-645 GCF_001921755.1 Psychrobacter sp. Rd 27.2
TTTTTTGGTTGCTATCCCCATACAAAGAAACCATTAACCTTCAATAGATTATATGTTTCCTAACTATGTTTATGTATATTAACATGGTAGCCTTACAGATGTTAATTTACGGAAATGCAATATTATAAAGTTTTAGATATATTATGAATATTCAAGAGTACTTTACTAAGCTAAATAAAGAGTCACAGGCAATTTTTGAAAAGTCTATATTGTATAATGAGCAACTTGGGAAAGCTCATCATTTTGCTTCCTGTATTTTTGAGTTTTCAGAATACATTCCTGATCCTTTGGAAAAAAATATGTTTGTTACTGTAAGTGCTCAGCTAGAATCAGCAACTCTTAATTTGACGGTTGGTATGTATAGGCAAGCTTTTGCATCACTGCGTTTAGCATTAGAGATGGGGCTTGGTACAATACACTTTTCAGTGCATAAAATGGAACTAAATGAATGGTTAGATGGTAGAGCAGATATAAAATGGTCAAGTTTGATTGATGAATATAATGGAGTTCTTTCTCAGCGATTTGCTAAAGCATTTCTTAAAGAACTTTCAGGTAAGATCGACGATTATAGGAAACAAGCATCTTCTACATATAGAAAACTATCTGAGTTTGTTCATGGTAATAACGAAACATGGGTACATAGTG
>NZ_MRYB01000051.1:0-640 GCF_001921755.1 Psychrobacter sp. Rd 27.2
CTTGTTTTCTCAAGGTTCAGGCGATCAGCCATTACCCAGTGTGGTTTTTAGTAATCTCATGAAGTTAATTTGGGACAGGTTGCTAGGAGAGCACGATTTCACATTTCACAGCTTTAGGCATACTGCGATTAGTCAGCTGGCGTTAGTACTAAGTAAGTCGCCATTGGCACAGGTGATGACTGATTATGATAATGAGCAGTGCGAAAAAGTCATAAAAGGCGTCCTTGGCTATCACAAGGAACAAGGATCCTGGTTTGGACTGGCCAGCTTTGCAGGACATTTAACGTGCGACACAACCTTCGAGCATTATATTCATACTGCTCATCTGCTGGCAGGGGAGCGGCTGAGTAATGCTTGCTTGGAGCTACCTATAACAGTTTTAGAGTTAATAACAGATCTAGATTACTCTGCTATCTATAGACAAGACAAAACTGCTTATGATGCAACGACAAAGACGGTGCAATTAAATAAGATAAGACCATATTTCCTTAAAAAAACGGCTGTTAATAAAACACCATTATTTAAGAACGTAGATGAACCTGATAACAATACTAGTCACCAACTGTTAAAAGGTAATTTGAATGGATTTAATGAGTCAAATACAAATTCAATGTTCATTCATCCTAAATATGCTGTCGTC
>NZ_MRYB01000052.1:0-637 GCF_001921755.1 Psychrobacter sp. Rd 27.2
AGCTATCACAAGTCGCCGATGAACTAGAAGCCATTGATGATCAATCTGGAATAAATAAGGGTTTATTAGATGAGAAGTTTAGTAGTCATTTGTCATTAAGACAGGCTTGGTCGAATTACAAAAAAACCTTCCATGATACTTATGAGACTGTAGATGGGGAAGATAGGGTTGTTCACTCACATGCAACCGTACCAAGTGAAGCGTTTTTTACAGAATCCATCGTCGTAGATGTACCATTAAAGGTAGAGTTTTATAAGCATTTGCCCGGCATGATTACAGGTGTCGGTATTATTGTTACCTTTGCAGGTTTGCTCATCGGTCTACTAGCCTTTGATCCTGCTGGCAGTCCTGACACGGTTCAAGACAGTCTAAATCTGCTACTGACTGGCGTTGCTGAGGCATTCATGGCGTCTGGATTGGCTATTCTGGTCGCTATGCTTATCACATGGCGTGAAAAGTCATGGCTGAGACAGTGCTACGCGCAATTACAGCGGTTAAACACAGCTATTGATAATACCTTTATTCCTGATGACAGCGGTGAGGAATATTTAGCCAAACTATTAAAATCGTCGCAAGCAAACGAAGCCAATGCTCGCCAGCTCAAAGACAGTCTAGTAAATGAGCTAAAGGTCATGAT
>NZ_MRYB01000053.1:0-612 GCF_001921755.1 Psychrobacter sp. Rd 27.2
CAATCTCAGGCACGCTTAATTCATCATCAGGACGCTTGCCTTGATAGCCATTGGGCAAACAATACTCACAGCGAAAGTTACAAAAATCAGTGATAGAGAGGCGCAAATAAGTCAAACGACGCGCAAAGCTGTCCGTTAAAAGCTGATGGCTCTTAGTTAAATGGCTAGCATCAACGTCCGTAGACGCAGCGGTAGGCAAGGCGTGAGTACCATCAGATATCGCAGGCGCGGCTGGCGAATACAGTTGAGCACTGCCGATGCTAAGCTTGTCATCATTCATAATTTACTGCCAATTGCGATTTATACGTCTCATCTATTCGTCTGATGGAGCCAAGGAAAAGGTTGCACAATCACTTCACTACCTGCTGCGACATCACCGCTGTCTTTGTCCAACACGACAAAACAGTTGGCAAGGCTAAGCTGTTTGATTCTATGTGACTGCTGCCTGGCAAAACACTCCACTTCATACTCGCCTGCAGCGTTTTGCCTCAATACGCCGCGCTGAAAATCTTTGCGACCGACTGATTTTTTGATGTCGTTTGCTAGTTTAGCCTTGATATGTATTTGCATCGGCTGCTCAGATACGCGCGCGCCTGATAGTTGCCATAGTGC
>NZ_MRYB01000054.1:0-603 GCF_001921755.1 Psychrobacter sp. Rd 27.2
GAAAGTACCTTGTGAACCGTTACCTTCATAGATACCACCAATAAAGTTGGCGTCTTCACCGTAGAATCCACCTTCAGTATTGTAACCAGTCTCATCAGCTGCAGTACCTGAGAATTCATTACCAGTAATGTCTGCGGCTAGGTTGATATCACCTGCATTGGCAAACTTCAATTCACCAGCTACTTTCTTGTTAACGAAGTCTGCTGTAAAAGCAGAGGTGCCATATTCAATCGCATTGTCTGCACCTACTTTACGATTGGTAGCATCTCCTGTGTATTGGAACGTACCATCTGTCGGTAGTGTGGCAGTTTTATTACCAACCACTAATACACCGTCTACTGGAATTTCATTACCTAGTGCGCTGACAGCGCCATCGATATGAGCAATACGTAACTCACCATCAGCTCCAAAGTCTTTGTAGGTCGAAGTATAGCTCAAGTCACCTTCAGCTAGGACGTTGCCTGTTCCTTCGTATGACTTAAAGCCACTTTCGGTGTCAGCGTCGCTATCACCTGATAAGGTAACGGCCACTGGGTTTGGTACGACGCCTGTTAATACTTCGTCGGCGCGAGCATCTACATCCGTAGTACTGCGAATGTCAAA
>NZ_MRYB01000055.1:0-582 GCF_001921755.1 Psychrobacter sp. Rd 27.2
AAACTTTAAATCGCTTGACTATGTGACTTCATGGTTTTGGAAAGGCTCACAATATATTGCTAACTCTAATGCTGAGCTTGCCTTGGTATCAACCAACTCAATTGCGCAAGGTGAGCAAGTGGCAATGTTATTTCCATATATATTTGATTTGGGCATTCATATTAGCTTTGCTTATCAAACATTTCCATGGCGTAATAACGCCAAACATAATGCGGCTGTACACGTAGTGATTATTGGCTTATCCGCAAAACCTAATAGCAAAAAGTTAATCTTTAAATTAATTGATAAAACTTGGCATAGTGAAGTTGTTTCTAATATTAGCCCTTATTTAATTAAAGGGTCAAATATCGCTGTTCAAAGCCAACGAACTCCCATCCATGATGGTTCAAAAATGGTTTATGGTAATAAGCCAGTTGATGGAGGAAATTTAATATTAAGTTCTGAAGAAAAAGATGAATTAATCAGTAAAGAACCAGCATCTGAAAAATGGATAAAAAAGCTACTTGGCTCTGCTGAGTTTTTAAATGCTAAAGAACGTTATTGCCTTTGGTTAGTTAATATATCAGACGAAGAACTAGATAA
>NZ_MRYB01000056.1:0-580 GCF_001921755.1 Psychrobacter sp. Rd 27.2
GCTTTTTTTAAAAAAGCGCTTCCGCATTTAAAATTAATAATTTCAAATAGAGTTAGAAGTTGGGATAAGTTAAAATCAGGCCTAACTAAGAAACACTCATCTATCTGCGATGATCATTATCTGATATAACTTGAGATAAATCCGAAAGATAGCATACGTATTTAAACAAACAAAAGTTTATTAATATACTACTTTGTACTCATTGTTTTTGAGACGCCGTTTTAATTCCGCCTTATGTGATAAAGTACCTAAAATTAATTATTTGAGATTTATATGATGTCTAATACACTATCTGATGACAAATATATGGTTAACAGCCTACGTAATGGGCTTCTATTGATGGAGTTATTTAACAAAAGTAATAGTGTTGAGATGTCATTATCAGAAATAGCGACACATTTAGAGATCAATAGATCTAGTGCTTATAGATTATTGTTCACATTAGAGAAGATGGGATATGTCAAGAAAGATAGCAATAAAAACTATATGTTAGATATTAAGGTTGTTGATTTATCTCATTCCTATCTACAGTCTATTTCGTTTAAACAAGAGGCCTATGAGATAATGGAGCGGTTAAGAG
>NZ_MRYB01000057.1:0-575 GCF_001921755.1 Psychrobacter sp. Rd 27.2
GTCGTCGAAGCTCAATATCTAGTGCCAGATAGTTTCAATCCACGCACCCGTGATGGGTGCGAATGTATGCACTGACAGAGCGGGTTGAGGCTGTCAGGTTTCAATCCACGCACCCGTGATGGGTGCGAACAAGTATGTTTTGAGTGTGGTAAATGATGTCAGGTTTCAATCCACGCACCCGTGATGGGTGCGAAAATTATTGTGTAACGATAATTACAGAGTGCCCAAGTTTCAATCCACGCACCCGTGATGGGTGCGAAGATCTAAAGACCGCTGGCAACCAAGCGATAATTGTTTCAATCCACGCACCCGTGATGGGTGCGAACTCAAAGGTCTGTCAAACGGTAACTACAGAGCGGTTTCAATCCACGCACCCGTGATGGGTGCGAATGCAAACAAATAATAAAAAACGTATGTCTAGCCGTGTTTCAATCCACGCACCCGTGATGGGTGCGAAATCTCAGCCTTGCCAACATCGCTGTCATCAACGGGTTTCAATCCACGCACCCGTGATGGGTGCGAAGGTGACAGTGAGTAGCAGGGTTTAGCTTATCGGGTTTCAATCCACGCACCCG
>NZ_MRYB01000058.1:0-574 GCF_001921755.1 Psychrobacter sp. Rd 27.2
ACTCTTTGATCATAGAAGAAGGCATGCAAGACCCTTTCCACACTACGAACATTGGCATCATAGACTTGCCATTCAGCTATGATATCTACGGGCTGTTGCAAGAAAGCGGTATCCCTAATCGAGTGTTTAGTACGCGCTTCTCCTGTAAGGGTTGAGAAGCCAATTTTGTGCAGATGTTTATAGTGCGCTAAATCACTTGGGGTCTCAGCCAGCTTAGCAACATAAATGACACCGGTAAGTTGTCGCTCGTCCCCAAAGTTTTTGGCGAGCTCATCGTCCATCCAGTCAGGATCAGTGATTAATAACTGGTAGCTGTTTTCGTATTTATATTGAGCAGTAGCCAATGAATGTGTGAGCATATTGGACTCTGTACCATTAGAGAATATTAAGCGTAATCTCTCTTGGCTACGGGTATTCTTTCTGGCCTCTGCTTTATAAATATTAGCCACATAGCAAAGCATGCCGTTTAAAACAAATACGCTGCCAATATTGATATCTTTCACTGATGAAAAGTTGGTTTTAGTAAAAGCACCCGTTTGAATTGCTTTAGATATGCGCTCAAAGGTTGCCTCAA
>NZ_MRYB01000059.1:0-565 GCF_001921755.1 Psychrobacter sp. Rd 27.2
AAAAGTTTAGAACAATTAAGCGATGACGTTAGGATGAAAATAACAGAACTTTACTTCAACAACATGCACTCGTTTTTTAAAAAGTCCGAACTTCTTAATTTTAAGCCCTTGGAAGGTCTATTACATTTTGATGATGAAACCCTTACTAATGCAGATAGTAACTCAGTCTGTGTAGAGCAACAATTAGATGAGGCACTTGAGAAAATAGAGAGATTAATACAATCTCTAGCTGATAGTAATTTTTTAATAGGAACGCTAACGTTAGGGCATAATGAGCAACTAGCAGCCGCCAACGCTAAAATAAAGCAGCAAGAGCAAGATATAAAAAAACTTAATGAGCAGTTAAATAAGAAAGCTGATACCGGCGACATATTGAGTGACCGCAACGAAAAAAGCTATCAAACGACTATAGGCTTACTACTAGAATTAATGACTATACCAAAGGTAGAGAGCGTTAGACCTCCATTTACTAGCGAAGCTGTAATCATTGGTAGGATTACTGATAAATCAATCTATGGACAGGGTAAAACTACTTTAGAAACTCGCTTTAGAGATGCAAAAATGA